>JAYXXD010000012.1:0-33799 GCA_036019775.1 Thermoplasmatota archaeon | reverse complement strand
ATCAACAGGAGGGGAAGAAATTGATTCTGAATTTTTTGAAACGATGGATGGATTTGGCACGTGGGACGAGATTCACATGCATGGCGGTTTGAAACTCAAAGGCGATCTGCTTGACATTGGTTTAGGCTCAGGTGTCGAGGAGTGGGATGTTCATCGAGAGGGTGAATTGAAGGCAACAGTCAACCATCCCCGTGGTTTCTTTTCCATCTTCAAGGATACGCCAAGTCAAATCACGCTGAACGATTCCAGTGGACGCTACATCGATATCAAGTGCAAGGAAGGTCCAATGCTCAAGATGCATGTCGTTGGGCGAACCAACTCTGAAGAAGTCGACTGGATGCAAATCGATGGCATCCATGCTTCAAAGAAACCTCAGGAGTGGGGTTAATGGCTGAATTTTGGATTGAATCAATCGGCCTATTTGCTGGTTTCATTGGCATTGTTGCTTGGATTCCACAAATTCGACGCGTGTGGGTTGATGAGAAGGAAGAGGGGATATCTCTTCCAACGTTCCTTGCAGTAACCGTCTCGCTTTCACTCTGGCTCGTCTATGGAATCATTGTCAATTCGATAGCAATGATTGTTTCAAACATCTTGACGCTTGCATTCATCATTGCGATTACGCTTGGCGTCTATCGAATACGTAGCAAACGAACTGAAGACGACCTCAACAAACCGACTTCGTCGTCTGAATGATGACTGCTCCAATCTTGTATGGATCACCATTTGAAGCGGGTCGACGGTCTTCAAGTCGTCCAACCCATCCATCGGTTGGAACGGATGCTGGAACTCGGATCGATGCTCCACGGTCGGATACGCCGTACGAGAATTGATCGATGGATTGTGTCTCGTGCAATCCTGTCAAGCGCTCTTCATTGTGAGCACCGTAAACGGCCATGTGCCGCTCGATGTTCTGGCCGAAGGCTTCACAGATGCTATCGAACAATTCCTTTCCACCCTTGTCACGCATAACTCCGTTGGAGAAATTAGCGTGCATTCCTGAACCATTCCAGTCGCCCTTGATTGGCTTTGGATGGTATTCGATGTAATAGCCATAGCTTTCTGTGAGTCGGTCAAGCATGTAGCGAGCAACCCATAGTTCGTCACCGGCTTGCTTTGCACCCTTGGCGAAGATTTGGAATTCCCACTGGCCACATGCTACTTCTTGGTTGATTCCTTCAAAGTTGAGTCCTGCTTCAAGGCAGAGATCTGCGTGCTCTTCTACGAGCGATCGGCCGTGTGTGTTCTTTCCACCAACCGAACAGTAGTAGAGCCCTTGAGGGCCAGGATAACCACCAACAGGGAAGCCTAGAGGGAGTTGAGTATCAACGTCCATGATGAAGTATTCTTGCTCAAATCCAAACCAGAAATCATCGTCGTCATCATCGATGGTTGCTCGACCGTTGCTTGGGTGTGGTGTTCCATCAGGGTTCAGAACTTCGCACATAACGAGGTAACCGTTGACGCGTTGTGGATCTGGGAAAATGTTCACCGGCTTGAGGAGGCAATCGGATGAACTGCCATCTGCTTGCTTTGTTGAGGAACCATCAAACATCCAAATTGGACATTCTTCCAGTGTTCCAGTAAAGTTCGAACGAACCATCGTTTTACTACGCATGTTCTGCGTTGGTTCGTATCCATCTAGCCAAATATACTCAAGTTTTGCTTTATCACTCATGATATCATACGCGTCGCTGTGAGGGCGGTATATGAACCATTTGCCCATTTTTTTTGAATTAAATTGCCATTTATGAACAATAATTAGGCAAAATTATTTTCGTTTGATATTTTATATTCATCCTAAGCCAAGTGATATTGTACGTTTGTGTGGATTTGTAGAGCGTGAATTATCAAACGCTCAAATTTCTTGAATGCTCTTCTGAGAGGTCACTGGTTGTTCGCCGCCTCTGAGGATTGGGGTGTAATGAGAACGTCTTCGGATGAACGTTCAATGATTGGCAGTTCAGCAACAGACAACGATGGAAGAACGTGTACTGTACAAGTATTGCCACACGCAGGGGCGAGGTAGTCCTCTCCTTGGTCGCTCAAGACAAAGCGTATTCCATGCCCAGCTGGCAGCAATGCATCAATCGCCTGAAATTCCATTAGCATGGTTATTTCCTGTCCTGGAACAACAGTTTGTGCTTCGTATCCACCTGCATAATAACGAACATCCATCGTTGCATGGCCAAGACGTAAGCCTGTTTCAGCATCTTGCATTTCAATAAAAATCTGCCCCCCATCAAATGTTGGAACGGCCGAAAGATGAAGTGTAGCTAAACCTGCAATATGGATTTCGTCGGTATCGCTGATCGAAGGACATTCTACTGTCAGAGATTGTCCACCGCCGACAACTGGTGCTCCTCCACCGACAAATGCCCCATCGTTGGTGCAATCGGCCAAATCGAGTTGGAGACGTTCAACATCTGCTGGAGGCCACGTTTCCTCGATCCTCCATTGCCCATCATTTCGTTGGATTTGAGCATGCAATGCTGGCTTTTCGCCAATGCCTTTCAGATAATATTCCATCCATTCAAACAAATCTTGCCCCCAATCCCAGCGAGTCATGTTCTGAATGGCTTCACCGCCATAACCTGAATCCTGAGCATTATGCTTTGTCCATTGATCAGGATAGTTGTGTTCCCATTGACCGATCATTCCAGCAACATCATATCCATTGTCGATGTATTCTTGATACCAATTGATGCCCGGAGGTCCTCCAAAAACCATATGAGGATCTACGTTCCAATCTTGGAGACCTTGCACCCAATAGATGCTTCCATTGTATTTTCCAAGTGCTTTGTCAATATGGCTGCGTTCATCGTAGTAATTGTCCATGTATGGATCCGCTTCACCTAATCCATAACGTGTAGGTCCAGCCAGAAATCCTTCGACGACATCCCCGCACAAATTATCCAAATCATCGCCGTCATAATCAAGAATGGAACCTCCATAGTTGGAATGCATGACTTGGCTTCTTGCTTCAGCACTTCCATTCTTGTAAAGAAGCGGCCCTAGCGCAGTTGTTCCCGAAATTGGAACGATGGTTTTCAAATACTGGCTTCCTTGAGCAGCTGCTTCCCACGCCGTTGCTCCTTCGTAGGATTTTCCATAGATTGCAACGTGCCCATTACTCCAATTTTGTGTTCCAAGCCATTCGACCGCCATGTGAATACCGAGTCCTTCACCGTCTCCCCGATAATCAAAACAACCAGTACTCTCTTCTGTTGCAAATACTGCAACTTGAGCAAGAGCATAACCGTGTGGAACAAAATTATCGTAGATAAATTCACCACGACCAGCACTTACAACATTTGTTGGCGAAGATTGGCTTCCTGGAGAACCATAATCGAAGTATGGGCTGACAACAGCGATAACAGGTACTTTTTCACCTTCTTCCGTATTGGATGGAAGCCAGTACGAAAGATGTACTTCGGCTGTATTTGGCCCACCCTCCCATGTTCCTGATGTATCGACTTCGATGTTCACTTCTTGTACTGGAAGTGGTTCATGTGGGCCATCTTCAAGCACTCTTGAATACGAGCCTGTCCAGTTCCATTCGAGTGTATGTCGATCGTAAATATTCGGGTACTGCTCCGAAGTTGATGTACTGGAGGTTGAATTTGAATTTCCGAAACATCCTGAGAGTGTCATGCTCAACATCATCATGGCGAGGAAAAGGGCTAAACTACTCCTTTGCGCCATGTTCTTGCCTGTTTGAAGTGACATAAACGATTTGCGTCTTTTCCGTAAACTATGATTGATAGTGCTGCTTGGAGTAAAACATGGAGGCGAGTGATGCGTGGAAAGAACGTTGGGAAGCCTCAACATTACCGATGGCGAAAACTTTCATGGAAGTCGCATGCCGAAAGAAGAGTCTAGTTTGCCTCGCTGCTGATAAATACACTATGGTTGAATTGTTCGATTTGCTTGAGGCTGTTGGACCATCAATTGCAGCATTGAAGACTCATGTTGACCTTATTGATGATTGGAATAAAGAAGATTGGGATCGCTTCTGTAACCTCGCCAAAGAATTGGATCTACTTATTTTTGAAGATCGAAAATTTGCAGATATTGGGAAAATTTCCCGAAAGCAGATGAGTGGAATTTACAACATTCAGGAATGGAGCGATCTCGTTACTGCTCACCTGATTAGCGGGCCAGATATTGTTGATGGTTTGCAAGCCGCATGGTCAGATGCATCAAGAGAAGGAGGGGTTCTTCTCCTCGCTCAAATGTCGAGCCGGGATAATCTTCTCAATCCAGATTACACATCTACGGTTGTGAAAGCAGGGCGAGAGCATCCTGGTGTCTTCGGATTTATTGGCAATGGTTCCGATTCAAGCTCCGTTCGGGAATTGCGTGAAAGGGTCGGAAAGGAGAAGATGATTTGGACGCCCGGTGTTAACATTGCAACCGGTGACGGAGAGATGGGGCAACGTTACGGAGACCCTTACGAGGCTATAATGGCTGGTTCGGATTGCATTATTGTTGGCTCTGGGATTCATGGTTCTAACAATCCAGCGGCTGCTGCAGCAGCCTATGCAAAAGCATCTTGGCAAGCGCTTATGGAGCGATGAAGATGCAAGTTTTTCTTGTTGTTATTGGCGTCATTCTCTTCGGAGGATTACTAGGTCTTCTCTACTGGGGATATTGGAATGCTCGAAAATTGGATCGCCAAATTTTACGTGGCGACCCTGCTTTATTGACAACGAGTACATACAAACGAGAAGAAGTGATTCAGGCTCCTATCGGTTCAACGATTATGGAAGGACAAATCGTCCAATTACCGGGCCAGTACATCCAACCAATTCACGTTCAGCATAGTGGATTACAGAAATGAGTCAAGGTAGCCTTGTTGATAGGCAACCCCCGCTCCTGCTCCTACAAGAACGAGGAAAAGCAGAAGTCCTCGTCGCTTTTTCTTTGGGGGTGTTGATTGAATGGGTGTTGACTCAATTGGTGGCAATTCTGTCAATGGAGGTAGCGATTCCAAGGGTGGTAATTCTTCTATTGGCGGGAGTTCAATCTCATCAGGCTGAGGTTTGATTCGGTCCTCAGGATACAACTCATCAAGGTCTTCTAAACCCGGAGCTTCTGGAATTTCACCAAGGACTTGATCCCATATTTCATCGAGTTGAGTTTGGCTCACTGGTTTGGTTAACCAACCGACTGCTCCAGCAGAGTACGTAGCATGAACAGCAAGTTCAGAAAGTCGGTTTGGAGCAATAAAGAGTATTCGCGAATCGCCACCATGCTCCCGCATTTCTAGCGCTGCAAGGTGTCCGTCAAGAGAAGGGATATCCAGAGACATGACAACAAGTTCCGGATCCAATTTAATGTATTCATCAACTGCAAGATCGCCGTCTTCGCATACTTCGATTGCAAATCCGCGCTTACGAAACACTTCACGTAGACGCATAATTGACATCTGATTGTTGTCTACAATCAAGACCGTCGGCGCTTCATCCGAAGAAACTTCACTGACATAAGACATTGCGACCGTTTGTCCTGAACCAACTCTTGCTCATCAATGAACCGATGAAATGACTGTGATTTGCCTTATTCTTCACTTGAAAGGTCTTCAACGGGGGCATCTCGAGGATTTTCAAACGTCTGGCGTACATTTTCCATGTTTGCTTCCTCTTCTTCAATCCGTTTCTTTCGTTTTGGTGCCTGCATAAATTGCATTTGAAGTTCGCTTATGACACCTTTGAGCATTGCATCAGCAGATGCATCAAGATTCCCTTTGGTTTTGTTTTGCAGCATTCGAAGGATGTCAATAATATCACGTGCTTCTGAAAGATTGAACTGAAGCCCCCCTGTTGGGTGTTCTAAAAGACCGAGATTGGCCATCGCTGATCGTTGAAACATATGAACAACTGTGAAAAACGTCTCAGTCTCTTTATCTTCAAACATTGAAACTCCTCATGAAAACATTTCGTCAAGCAACCAATCTGGATTGAACTGAAGAAGGTCATCATACCCTTGGCCAATCCCTGCAAAGACGATCGGTCGGCCGGTTGCAAATGCAATGGAAAGTCCTGCGCCACCTTTGGCGTCTGTATCCATTTTCGAGAGGACCGCCCCATCAAAGCGCATCAATTCTTGAAACATCTTTGCTTGATCAACCGCGTCATTTCCTGCAAGCGCATCGCCAACGAAAAGAACGAGATGGGGGTTTGCAACTCGGCGAACCTTCTCCAGTTCTTTCATTAGATTGGTTTTATTCTGCATTCGACCTGCAGTATCTACCAATACTACGTCAATGTTCTTGGCTTTTGCAGATTCAATTGCATCACGAGCAATGGCTGCAGCATCTCCACCTCGTTGACTGGAAATGCATCGAATGCCAAGGTTTTCACAATGTGATTCGAGTTGTTGAATCGCTCCTGCACGGAAGGTGTCTCCTGCTGCTGCAATTACAGAATGTCCATTGGATTGAAGGCGATGTGCAATTTTTGCAGCAGTTGTCGTTTTACCGGTTCCGTTAACTCCTACGAGCATGACAACGACCGGGACGTCACCTTGATCGAGAAACGACTGAACTGAAGCGTCAAAATCCCAATATCCAGCAGAAAGAAGATTGCGTAAAGCACGTTTTAAGGCCGCTTCTAGGACTTTTGCTAGTTCTGCACCACGACGTAGTCGTGAGCCAACGAGACTCTTACGTAAAGCATCAAGCACAGATGTGACAGCTTCGCTCGATATGTCGGATTCGAGTAGCATCCATTCAAGTTCTTCAAGCAAATCATTGAGGACCTTACCTTCTTTGATGACTCGCCCTCCATGCTCAACAATACCCCCGCCAAGATCGATGGAAACATTGCCTGTTTCAGTTTCTATATCTGCAGTTTTCGATGAGCCGCGTGGGGCAGCTTTGACTTCAACAAGTTGACGTCCAGTTGTCGTTCGCATCATTGAGAGGTCGACTTTGGAACCTTTTGGTTTCGCAACAACCGTTGCTTTCCTTCGCTTGAGTTCCTTTTGTCGTTGTTTCTCAAGTTTCTCAAGACGTTTACGTTCTTTTTTTGAAAGTTGAACTGGAAGTTCAATATCGTCTTCCTCATCATCCCAATCATCCCAATCATCATCTCTGGATTGTTCTTCTTCGAAGGATGTGAGAGATTGTTCCGTTTCTTCTGTATCAGCATCTTCCCATTCTTCTTCATAATGAACCGATGTTTCGAGGGCTGCTTTTCCCTCCTCAGAATCTTCGGTTGCAGTTAATGCATCAGAGTCGACTTCTTCGGCGACTTCCTTTACGCGCTTTTTGAATCGGTCAAAGAGCCCCATCGAATCACCTAGTCGTCTAAAGTTAATTCATTACCAAACATGCCTCCACGGCGACGTTTCGGTTTTTGTGAAGATGGTTCAGAGTCAGAGGACTGTGATTCCTGTTGTTCCACATGTTCTATCACCTCATTCTTTGATTGTGCCTCGGCAGCCGCCGTAAACGATTGAGCTAATGTGGAAATCGTGACTTCAAGTTGCTGACTTTGTGATTGAAGAGTTTCAAGGAGAGAGCCTAGTTCTTCCATCCTTTCGCGAGTTAATGCTGCTGCATCGGACCATGATCGTTCTCCGAAAATACCGCTACCTAAATCGACAATCGTCGTGCCTTCGCCGCCACCTGGATGTTGACAAGTTAGTGTTACTCCAGCACCAATTGAAACATGCATCTTCATCTCTGAATCGTGATTTTTCTTTGCTAGCGTCTCAAGAATCGTTGCCGTTACATCGTGTTCGCCAAGAACATTGATCACCTGTTCAATTCGCTCTTGAACCTCGTGAAATCGTTCGCGATTCATTTCGACAAGTCTTGCCGTTTGTTGAAGTTCGGATTGTTCCACAAAACCGCCTCATCAAAGCCAACGATGCGCCCCTCATCAATGCGGCGATGCTGCGTTCACTCTTCTTCGCCAGAGGAGACGATGGTTCCGCCAGCTGCTGCAATTTCTTCTCGGAAATGGTGGAGAACTGTCGGTTCACTCGATGTTCGGGGATCGATCTCATTGACAGATTGAATGGAAATTGCTCGACGAGTTGCCTTGTGCCGTGAGCCGATGATTGAGTATACACGGTGTTCAGCATCGTCTTTTGATGATGCAACAACGTCGAGTGAGAACTTTTGTCGTAGACGACCGAACGGAGCTTGCCCATCAACACGGAATGCCTTCATGATTCCAAGGCGATTCGTTTGCTAATTTAAACGCGATGGTTGAGGTATGGTAAACGCATCGCGTGTTTCATCAACGTGGATGAACAGGACCAGAATGTGCGAAGTCTCATCATTGCGGCGCTTGTTCTCGTCTCTCCTCTTCCGCTCGAAGGGTTCATCGACGAAGGTGAGTCCAGTGGTTATGAGGTTCTTTTGCAGGATGGAAATGATGGAATATGGACCCAAGATGAATGGGGTGAATTGAATGAATTCGGATATATTCCTTTACGGCTCCTGTCACCGAACACACTCGTCGCTTGGAAAAATGATGTCAAATCTTTCCACCCTGAAGCAAGGGAATATGGCTCACCAAACGCTTTATGGAAATTTATTCCAAACGAGGGCGAAACAGTTCGTATAGTGTTTGAACCAGGTCTACCAACTCGAATTGTCGAAGATTTGTGTGTTCAATTACAAGAGACGTATGGCGTTCATCTTTCACCAATTCAATCGGGCCATGTTGCATCGATTGATATGGTCTGGGACTCATCTCTCCAGATGGATTGGTTTGAACATTTTCCAGGAATCCTGTGGCTTGAACCCCAAGGATCTACGGCAGGTAGAAATCTTGATTCTGCAACACTGCTTTCTGGATCCAGTGATAGTGAAAATCCACCCGCATGGAAACTTGGATTGAACGGATCTGGAGTCGTCATTGGAGTTGCTGATACTGGAATTGATTCAGATCATTCTTGTTTTCGTAATCTTTCTGATACATCGATTGGAGAAAATCATCGCAAACTTCTGTTTGTGAATACAACCATCGATGATTGGGATAGTGCCGGTCACAATGACTATCGTCACGGCACACATACTGCAGGAATCCTAGGATGTCATCCGATTGCAACTGCCCTAGAAGAAAACGTTCCTTCTGCACTCATGTCTCTTGGTTACAATACGAAACTGGTCGTGCAAGACATCGTATCAGAAGAGGGTTGGTTGCCTCCTGATGTTGACCTCCTTCTTGCAGAATCAGCCATGTATGGAGGATACCTTCATTCAAATTCATGGGGTGATGATACAACTGACTACACTTTGAGGTCTGCAGATTTTGATGCCTTTACAAGGGAATTTCCGTGGACATTACCAATCATTGCACCTGGCAACGATGGTGGCTTCGTTCTTGAACCTGCAAACGCTCGGAATGTTGTTGCTATCGGGGCTTCAACCAAGGATTCAGTTACGGAACGTTGGATGTCTTCTGTTCACGGACCCACAGATGCTGAAACACGAGGTATCTTTGCACTCGCCCCCGGAGTTTCAATTACTTCAGCCCGATCAGATGGTTCACCCGGTACTTACAATTCGGGTCACCACACGTTAAGCGGCACAAGTATGTCGACACCCATGGCTGCAACCTATGCTAGTATCCTTCAACAAATGGTTCAGGATGGTTGGGTAACGGGACATAATGAAACCTTACGTGAACATACTCTCCGGGGTCAGACGCCATGGTTTGATTCAAGCTCTATTGATCGTTCCGTCCTCCTTGGAGAAGGGTTTGTTCCCTCTGCGCCATTGATGAAAGCATTAATGTCGATTTCCACTACTTCGCTTACAGAGGAATATCGGAATGGAGGTAATGGTGGATCTCGTGCTCCAAACAATTACGATGGTTGGGGAGTTCTTAATCTGAGTACGATTTTGGATTTTGAAAATCTTACAGCCTCTTCTACCGAAATCTCACGGCCGATTCCAAATCTTTGGGTGCATGATTCATATCGCCTTCTTCATGATGTTCCATCTGAACACATTAAGAATCGTGATGGAAATGAGGACCCAATTGAAAATCTCATGCAAAATACTTGGGATGGAGCTGGTGCGGTTGGGCCTTTTCTTTCAACCGGGGATGTTTTCCAACAACGTTTCATTTTACAAAAGAACGAACCTCTTGACATTCAACTCTCGTTCCAAGCTAAACCAGAACCTCACCTCGTCGAAGATATTCAATTGATGGTTCAATTGCCCGATGGAAGATTCGCTGTCGGTGAAGATTACAGACATGATGGTCGTTCTCAGTTGTATTATGACTTTGCCAACCCATTCAACACAACAGCATTTCCTCCAACAAATGAAACGACCGTGGGGATTCATCTTGATACTGAAACATTGGATGGAATTGATTTCATTGATGTGATTGTAACAGGCCGCTATGTTTCACCAGGAAACCTGCCTGGAACAGTTGGTATTGAAGGAGATAGGGTGGGTTTTGGTCTTGCAGTAAGGGGAGTTGAAATCGATCCCCTCAACCACTCCGATGGTGATGCTGATGGGATTCCGTATGAACAAGATAATTGCCCATTTACCAACGCATACGGATGGGATCTGGATGGAGATGGATGTATCGACGACACGGATGAGGACGGAGTAAATGACGATAGTGATTCATGTCCGATGACGCCCCCTCTCGTTCCCGTAGATTCAGTAGGCTGTTCACAACAAAACCAAGCGCCTCGTATCTTTTTGGATGAATCTACCTTGCATTCTCATGATAATGAGACAATAAGCGTCTTATTCTCAGTTCTCGATGAAGATAACGTGACTACAACTGTCGTCATTGAGCGCTATGGAAATACCATTGGTGTTGTGGACGTTTGTTCAGAACTCATCTCGAACGATTCTTGGAAACGTTGTTCAGTTAACGTGAGTCAGGATTTCTTTCCTCTAAGTGCAGGAGGCAATTGGACAGTGTACATCATCGCTGAAGATGATAATTCGAGTTTATGGACTGCGCCGGCTACATCCAGTTATCGATCCGGAATTTTTACCATCAAATTGCCAGAGTTGTCTTTAAAAGATAATGTCGGCTCTCGTTCTCCATTTTCAACAACCATGCTGGCGTCCATTGCCACGGCCCTTGCGCTCGCAATTATCGCCCAATTTTGGATCTATAATCGAAATAAAAAAGAAAATTAGTCGAACTTTTTCTCATCAATATGAAGGGCTATCTTCAAACCTTATGGCATCCACGCTTGGTTACATCAGAAGGTGTTCAAGATGAGCGGACGATTATATGTTGGAATAGACTTGGGAACGTTTCAATCGACAATTGCTTCAAGTGCAGGCGCTATGCATTCAATTGAAACGGTTGTTGGACGACCGAAAGACCCTGTAGCACGAAATTTCCTAAAGCGTGATGTTCTCTTCGGCGCTGATGCTTTGAAAAATAAACTTGCTTGCAACCTCTACCGCCCGATGGCTGCTGGAGTTACCCAAGATGATGAGGCCAATCTTGCTGCCGCCAAAGCATTCGTATCGCACCTTATTGAAACGGTTGACCCTGAAGAGTTCGACGAAGTATTCGGAGTGATTTGTTCGCCAAGTCACGTATCATTTACTGACAAGAGTAACCTTGTTGCAACGCTGCGTGGACAAGTCAATGCGATAATGGTCGTAACAGAACCATTTGCAACCGCATTTGCAATCAACGAAATTGGTGGTTCTATCGTTGTCGATATTGGTGCTGGAACCACAGATATTGCCCGTATTCACGGCACGTTCCCAACCGATGATGACCAAGTCACAATTCAAGAAGCAGGTGATTGGCTTGATCTTGAGTTGCAAACTCTGATCGCTAAGAAGTTCACAGGCGCACAAATTACGAAAGATATGGTTCGAAAGTGGAAGGAAGAATCTTCCTATGTTGGAGGAGATGTCCGAACCGTCGAAGTTTCACTCTCTGTTGATGGAAAAAGTCAGAATGTCGATATTGGCGACCTCATCCAAGAAGCTTGTGAAATGCTGATTCCAAAACTTGGGAATGCCATCAAGCGAATCGTTGCTGAAGCTGATCCTGAATATCAACCAGTCCTTCGAAACAACATCATTCTCTCAGGCGGAGGTTCTCTCATCGAGGGACTTGCAGAAAGGATTGCACGAGAAATTGCTGATATTGGTGATGTTAACGTCTGGTGTGTTGAAAACCCACTTGAAAAAGTAGCAGAAGGCGCCCTCATGCTTGCAGGTGAGATGCCTGATGACATGTACACCTCTATCAATTGATTTGGTTCCAGTAATTTACCATAAAATCGGGCTCCGAATGCCCTGATTCACAGGGAAGGTTCAAGAGTAGTTGAGGTCCCATTGTTTCTTGTATGACGCTCGGCGCTTCAAATCCAGATGCCTCTCGTGGGCAACAAAACAGCACTGGTAACGATAGGGCTGCTCTGGAAGGAATGCTGAAAACCTATCCAATCGAACAACTCGTTGAAGAAGTTCTTATTGCTTGGGACGAACTAGGAAAGCGAAATGACGAGGTTGTTACAATAAAGCAACGTTTACGTGTTCTTGAACTCGATCTTGCTGAACGAGAGGATGAGGTCGCTCCCGAAATTCAACGTCTTCATGAATCTGAAGAACAACTCAAAGAGGCTGAAGCAAGAATTGTTCATCTCGATCGTTTGTTGAATGACACGCGCCAAGAGCTTGACGCACAAACATCTTCTCTCTCAAAAGAACAGCAAGATGCGCTTCATGAAGAAGTCGAACAATTGCGAAATCTAAGCACCTCTCAAGATGAAGTCATCGCTGAAATGGAAGGACGAATGGGTTTGATGGTCGAAGCGCTAGAGAAGGCCGCAGATGCTGGTTTAACATCAGTAACCGCTGATGAAGTGCGATCACTAAAAAATCAACTTGAGGAAAAGTCATCTCAATATGATGCTGAAGTTGCAGCCAACAACGCTCTAGAGGAAGAGCGGCAACGATTGCGTGATATCGCCGATCGAATGCGAGGTCTCTTGGATGCTCGTGACAAGCGATTAGCGGATTTGGAAGAACAGTTAGAACGTGTTATGCAAGGTCCACGCTCCGTTTCAGCGGAACACGATTATCTCGTGGAACAAATCGAAGAAATGAAGCGTCGCCTTCTTGAGCGAAATCGTGAGTATGAATCACTTCGTCGTAGAGAGCGTCGTCTTCACACAGATGTGTTCGAGCGCGATGAACGTATTCAGCAGATGTCACTTACAATAACCGATCTTGAGGCTGCTCTTACAGATCGTGTAGCAGAAATTCGAGAATTGGAATCGCAGAATGCCATTGCAATGCAAGAAGTTACCAATGTTCGCCGTGGTGAACGCACACGTGAAGTTGTAGGTCGTGTATTTGCTGACTCCCTTTCCTTGGTTAGGGGGCATGATGCTCGTGAAGCAAAACGAGATGCGTATGCGAACAGTCCTGATGTTGAACGCACGTTATCAACACCAGATGCTGACGATATGCGAAATCTTGCAGAAGGTGGAACGATTGATTTGGAAGTTGATGAATCGGAGCTGCCACAAGGGATGGATGTTGACGGTGTTCGCCCGCCTTCACCTGGTGGTAGTGGAGATCCCGTTCTTTTCGATGATGAATCAGAGAACGTTGATGAGTGATTGTAATCGCTCTTTCAGTAAATTTAGATCATCAAATTCTTCTGTGATTGTCCCAGTAACAATGTAATCTGCTCCTGCATCTGCAGCAGCTTGCATTTGTTCAGGAGTACGTATTCCTCCACCGACGATAAGCGTGCAATCCATGGCTGATTTCGCTGTTTGAATGAGGTTCAATGAAACCGGTGATGAGGCCCCTGAACCGGCTTCGAGGTAAACGGTTGAAAAGCCGTACATTTCTGCTGTTTGACAGTATGCAGATACGAGTTCTGAATCATCTGAATGAATGAGATTGGCTTGTCCAACTTCACCAACTGCGCCTCCCGGGGCGCAAACAATATACCCGGTTGGGATGGTATGAAGACCTGCTTTGGCAATGTATGGAGCTCCTGTGAGTTGCTCTTCGATCAGGAATCTTCGTGAAGTACTGTTCATCAACATCATGAACAAAATTCCATCCGCTTTTGCTGACATAGCATGCGCCCCTCCTGGGAATAAGATAACTGGAACATTCCACATTTCTTCGTCAGCATCCGGATGTTGGCTTGCTGCAAACATAGCGAGCTCGAGTGCCTCCTGAATAGATTCACAGGTTGCATCGACAATGTTGCTGCCAGTATCTGTTGATCCGCCCACGAAAATTGCAGATGTGCCACACTCTACAGCAATAAGTGCACGTTGTGCTGCAACATCAGGAGATTGCTTGTCCGGATCGATGAGTGTGATATGCTTCGTACGAGATCCATCTCTTGGGAGCATTGGCTCGTCATGCATCCACATTCCACTCACCCGGTAATGAGAGTGTGTAGCAGAGAGTTGTTAAGGAATTTCATGATTCATGAGCAAGTATTGACATACCGCTTCTAAGAAGCGACATTCATGGTTGATGTTGAGAGGCCCTTACGAACCATCCTCTCGCGTTCGGATGCTCCTAAGGGGAAAATACGTCTCGCCATCCTCTGTTCCATTCTCAACAAAATCTGGGACTTGGCCCCACCTCTCCTCATTGGTGTCGCCGTTGATGTTGTTGTCCAAAAGGAAGATTCTTTGTTGGCGCAGTGGGGAATCGTCGACCCCTGGAACCAACTCATTGTCTTGGCCATTGCAACATTTGTCATATGGGGGCTTGAGTCCTTATTCGAGTACTTTTATGCTGTTTTGTGGCGTAATCTCGCTCAAACAGTTCAGCATAATCTCCGTATCACAACTTTTGATCATGTCCAAAATCAATCCATGACATGGTTTGATGAACATCAAAAAGGTGATCTTCTCGCTATCATGAACGATGATGTCAACCAACTTGAACGGTTTCTCGACAAAGGTGCAAACGATCTCTTACAGGTCACAACAACAGTCATTGTTGTCGGTGCCGTTTTCTTATATCTCTCATGGGAAATTGCACTGTTTGCAGTGCTTCCAATTCCTGTCATTCTGTGGGGCTCCTTCCTTTATCAGAAGAAACTTGAGATTCGATATCGCGATGTTCGTACAACGGCGGGCCAATTGAATGCATTACTTGAAAACGATTTAACGGGAATGGCAACCATTCAATCGTTTACCAATGAAACACTAGAGTTGGAACGAGTTCGTTCTCTTTCTGAAAAGTACAGAAGTGCAAATCGTTCTGCAATTCGCCTTTCAGCAGCATTTGTTCCACTCATCCGGATGGCGATCCTTGCCGGATTTACGGCAACACTTCTCCTCGGCGGACGACTTGCATTGGACGGTGTATTGGCAGTGGGCGCATACTCCGTTCTCGTATTCATGACACAGCGGCTTCTATGGCCACTTACTCGTCTTGGTGAAACCTTCGATTTATACCAACGTGCTATGGCTTCCTCCGTTCGAATCCTTACGCTTCTCAATGAGCCCCGTACGGTGACAGATGGACAAAACATACTCGATGAAGA
This sequence comes from Thermoplasmatota archaeon, assembly GCA_036019775.1. Taxonomy (GTDB): domain Archaea; phylum Thermoplasmatota; class Poseidoniia; order Poseidoniales; family Poseidoniaceae; genus MGIIa-L2. The sequence continues at coordinate 18,296 of JAYXXD010000012.1, read as the reverse complement.
ATTAGCCAAAGAATCACCGATATGCTTCGAAGATGTCGGTTTTGCGTATCCGGAGCGTTCGACCCTTTTCGATGGTTTTAATCTCGAAATTAAAGCTGGAACTACGCTTGGAGTCGTTGGCTCTACTGGTTCGGGAAAAACTACACTCACTAGATTCCTCTTACGTTTTGTTGAACCAAGTAAAGGGTCCATTTCGTGGGGAGGAAAAAACATCAACGAGTACACACTTGAATCTCTCCGTCGCTCAATCGCCCTTGTTTCACAACACGTTACACTATTTCCAACTACTATACTTGAAAACATACGATATGGTAGAAATGATACTACGGATGAAGAAGTCAAGCAAGCAGCACTCACCGCTGAGGCATTTGATTTCATCGAAGAGCTCCCCAATCAATGGAATACATTTGTTGGTGAAGGGGGATACCGGCTCTCTGGCGGTCAGCGTCAACGCATCGCCATTGCTCGAGCAGTACTGAAAGATGCTCCTTTACTCATTCTCGATGAGGCTACCTCAGCAGTAGATAACGAAACAGAAGCTGCATTGCAACGCAGTATTGCCCGAATTAGTAAAGATCGTACGACAATCATTGTCGCGCACAGACTGTCGACTGTACGGCACTCAAATTCCATCCTTGTGTTAGAAAATGGCGATATAATTGAACATGGAAAGCACGAGGATTTGTTGAAATTAAATGGCAAATATGCCTCGCTATGGTCCGTTCAGATGGGTGAAAAAAATACTTGAATACAATCATACGCGAAAACGAAAGTATATATTCGCGACGAAATCATTACACTCTGATGAACATGCAGTATGAAAACTCATCAAAACTACGAAGCCTGAAGTTGAACCGCCGTAACAGCGTTATTTTCGCTGTTATGTTGCTGTCGCTTACCGCAGTCGCAATGCCAGCAGCTGCGGAAATAATTAACCCGTCCGCAGAGTGTACCGCTGCCCAAAAAGCCGTAGATGCGTGTCCATTCTTAGATGATGGAGAAAACGACGGCCTTGAGCTTGTCACCTTCTTCCTCTTCTTCGTCGGATACATCTCCATGGGCGCAGCGTTCGTGTTCTTCATGAGCGAGCGTTCGAATGTGGGGCCAGAACACCGCACAACAATGACAATCTCAGCATTGATTGTTGGTATCGCAGCGTTCCACTACTACTACATGCGAGGTGTTTATGTCGAGCACGCAGTTGTCTCCATTGAATACCGCTACATGGACTGGATCATCACTGTTCCACTCATGGCACTCAAGTTCCCAAGCCTCGTCGGAAAGGATGCTATCACCGATGCAAAGTTTGCTGGTCTCGGATTCACAGGAATCTGTTTCACTGGTGCACTCATCATGATTGGATTCGGATACGCTGGTGAAGCAGGCCTCATGAATGCATGGGCTGGTCTTCTCCTCGGTGGAATGGGATGGGCAATGATCATCGTTGCAACTGGTACCCCATGGACCGACGGACTTGGAGTAGACAACAGCAAGATTGCCGACGAACTCAAGTGGAGCGCAAACGCACTCCGATGGTTCATCGTTGTTGGATGGATCATCTATCCACTCGGTTACCTTTTCAGCCCAGAAGTCGCAATCATCGACGCTGGTACAGAAGGGGAGCTATGGATGGGTATCGCTTACAACATCGCTGATATGATTAACAAGATCGGATTCGGTGTCGTAGCATGGATGGGAGCCAAGAAGGCTGCCGAAGCTATCACAGAGTGAAGGTTAGACAATACAGCATGTCATGACTGGAGAGGGCGCCTCACGGCGCCCTCTCCTCTTCATGGCGAGACATCTGTCGTAACGCATACTCGAGTGAGTATGTTGGGAACCGTGTTCTCCAAAACACGCTCAAAGGCCACCATACAATCGTGAACACAATCACGACCGGTACAGCCGAAGACCAAGCTAGTATCACATTTGATCCCATGTAGATTGGGATAAAGTGAACAAGGTACAGTGTGAGAGAAAGCTGTCCTAAATGATGTAGCCCACGAAATGGCTGGCGGTTCTCAAGGAGAAGCCATATGATCAGAACACCGGTACACGCTCCGATAAGAAACGGAGTGTTTGCTGGAAAAAAGGTCAGTATGGCCTCTCCCCGGGGTTGAGCAAATGGAGTGCCTGTCTGTACTGATTCATAGAGAAACATTGTGCAAAGAAGCATCCCAGATATACTCACTAGACCAAGTCTTCGAATTGATGGAGTATGTATATTGATACCTGCGCCAAGGATCGAGAAGAATATCCATGGAAACAAGGGATACGTCCCTGTTACTAGCATATGAGAAAGAATTTGATCGATTCCTGATGTCCCAATTCTATCATCCCATGAAAGAGAAGCATCTCCTGGTGAAAGTACGCTATTGATGATTCCAATCAAAGCAAGGGTTGTTCCAAAGGCTACACTATTTCCTGCGATACGAACCCATAACGGTGCCAAAAGGTAAAGGATAGCAAATAACGAAAGCACACCTGGTGTGAATGGATCGAAGAGATGGGATGCAGTAATGTTCACCAGAAACTGTGCTATCATTAGGAAAACGAATCGAATCAATGCTTTTCGTATCGTCCAAGTTGATTGAACGGTGACCCAACCTCCAACGGTGACAAACAATGGAGCTGCTAAGCCTCCAAGACCTGCAACGACAAGTGCAAGTAGAGAAGTCGTTGACGCATCTGCAGGCGCCCATGTGGCTGCAGCATGCACCATAATCATGAGAAGAATAGCAAGACCTCGAATTTGATCGATGTCTTTCCGGCGACTCATTCTTGGTCACCGCTGACTACGAACGTACTCAACCGCATTTCGGAAGATTTGCAATCCTTCACCTTCCCAATCATCATCGAGATCCATCGATGTGTGTTCAGGATGAAGCCACATACTGTAGAAGGCTTCTGGATGTGGCATCAAGCCAAAAACAAGACCAGTTGCATCACAGATTCCTGCAATATTTCTCATGCTGCCATTTGGACTCAGTGGAAACGACAACAATTCATCTTGAATACCCTCACCAACAGGCGTTGTAGGGTCAACGTATCGAACCGCTAGCAGATGGTTCGACTGCAGATTATCGAGATGTTGTTCTGTTGGCATAACAAATCGCCCTTCTCCGTGGCGGACTGGGCACTCAATCCTCTGAATTCCTTTTGTCCAAATACACGGGCTTTCGGAATCGAATTCCAATGTAACCCATCGGTCTTCGTAGCGGCCCGTATTGTTGAGGGTGAGACTTGCACGCTGAACGAGATCAGGTTCGAGTGAAGCATCTCCTGGACCTGGTAGAAGCCCGGTCTTTACAAGGGCTTGAAACCCATTGCAGATTCCAATGATTGGTTTTCCATCAGTGACGAATTGTTGCAATTGCTCACGTAATGCAAATCGAAGACGGTTTCCAAGGAGACGTCCACTTCCAAGGTGATCTCCAAATGAGAAACCACCAGGTACAGCAAGTATGTCAAACTCCGATAAACTACGTTCGCCTTGTACAAGACGATTTACATGCAAACGTTCCGATGTACCTCCAACCATTTCGAACACTGCGGCAGTTTCTCGATCGCAGTTGATTCCGAAACCGAACAGAACGCAGACCTTGACGTCTTGACTCATTCAACCGCCCCCGTCATATCCAATGCGCCCTTCCAAGACTGGGTTAATTCGTCTACATCTGCTTGAATCAATGTATCATAACCATCTTCAATCAAGAGTTCCGAGGATGTAGAAACCATTCCAATAAGATGAATCTCGGCGCCTTCCATCATCTCTACAAATGCAATTTCATGTTCAGCTTCAACTGCGACAACAATTCTTCCTAAAGATTCACTCCATAATCGAGAGAATGCATCTCCTGGACCGATACCATCGATATCGATGAATGCTCCACATCGACCCCCTATGCACATCTCAGCAAGTGCAATCGCAAGACCGCCTTCACTGCAATCGTGAGCGGTACGGATCAATCCCGATTGAATAGCCGTAGATAATTGACGATAAACTTCCAATTGTTTATCTGGATTCTCAAGTAGAGGTACTTGTCCTCCAATTCCACTAACCTCTCCGCGTTCTCGTAGATGGAAGGCGACCTCTGAAGCTCCAAGCTCATCGTACGTTGTTCCTACAAGATAGATGCGTTCTCCATGGTGTTTGAAATTCGAAGTTGCTGTTTTTCGAACATCTGGTTGATTACCAAACAAGGAGAATAACATCGTTGGAGGAATTGAAATTTTGTTTGGCCATACTCCATAATCGTTTTTCATAGAATCCTTGCCAGATACACAAGGAAGTCGATAGGCTCGACATATTCGTTCAAGTTCTCGATTCGCTCGAACGAGTTGTGCAAGTTTGAACTTCCCATCTGGCGTCTTCTCCGATTCAATTGGGTCTGGCCAACAGAAATTATCCAGACCTGCCATCTTGTCAATATCAACGCCAACACATACAGCGTTACGAACTGCTTCATCGATTGAAGCAGCAACCATGGCGCCTGCATCAATATCTGAATATCGCGGTGCGATACCGCATGACACGACAATACCTTGTGAATCACCGTGGATTGGAGCGATGAGACCAGCATCTCCAGGGCCGTCACGCTCAACACCAACGAACGGTTTCACAACAGTCTGAGCGATAACTTCGTGATCGTATTGCCGAACCCAAGTTTCCTTTGATGCGATGTTGGGTCGTGCAAGCATATCCATCAAGAGTTTGTTCTGATCCAAATCTGTTGGAGCAGTAAACTGTTCGTGTTGTGGAGGAACCCACTCTGACTCGAGTTCGAGTTGTGGAACGCCATCGTGTAGAAAAGTAATCGGAAGGTACGCGACCGTTTCATCCCCATGTTTCACGTGAAAGTAACCCGTATCTGTGAATGTAGCAACCTGTGTGGCTTCAACTTCGTGAAGGTTTGCAAGTGCTTCAAATGCGTCTTTGTCTTTGGGAGAAACGGCTACTGTCATTCGCTCTTGGGATTCTGAGACAAGAATTTCCCATGAAGAAAGGCCTTGCTGCTTCAATGGTACTTTACCGAGATCGATTTCACAACCATTGGTGTATTCAGCCATTTCTCCAATCGAAGAGGATAATCCTCCTGCCCCGTTGTCGGTTGTGCATGTGATAAGGCAAGCATCTCGAGCCTCAAGAAGCATGTCCATCATTTTCTTTTGTGTAATTGGGTCGCCAATTTGTACGGCGCTCGATGGTGACTCATCCGTTAATTCAAGTGATGAAAACGTTGCACCATGGATGCCATCTGAACCAACCCGTCCTCCAACCATGTAAACTAAGTCACCAGGAGTTGGATTCTTTTCATGAGATTCACGACCGTCTGCTAATCGACGTGGCATGAGACCGACCGTTCCACAGTAGACCAATGGCTTCCCAATGTAGCGCTCATCAAACACAATCGATCCGTTGATGGTTGGGATACCTGATTCATTGCCACCAACACGTACACCAGCATGTACACCTCGAAGAACACGTGAGGGGTGGAATAGAGTAGATGGTAATTCACCTTTCCAATCCGGTGGACCGAAACAGAAAACGTCTGTATTTGCAATTGGGCGAGCGCCCAAACCAGTACCAAGGATATCTCGATTTACGCCAACAATTCCAGTCATTGCACCTCCATATGGATCGAGTGCGGATGGAGAATTGTGTGTTTCTGCCTTCATACAGATGGACCAATCATCGTTCCAAGCGATGACTCCAGAATTATCGTGGAAGACGGAAAGAAGCCAATCTACTTCCTTTGCCATATCATGTGTTGGTTTCATGATGTGGGTCTTGAACAACGAATCGATGGTTGTGTCTTCATTTGTTTCCGTGTCAATATGATGTATCTTGCTTGCAAAAATCTTGTGTTTGCAATGTTCGCTCCACGTCTGTGCAAGACATTCCAATTCAACATCCGTTGGAGCATCGGGTGAAATTCCTGCGTTTGTTCGGGCTGTGCGTGTTGCTTCGTCACGGTAGTGATCACGTATGGTTTGCATTTCGTTGAGATTCAATGCGAGCAATCCTTCATCGGATAAACGAATGAGTTCTTCATCAGCAACTTCGAGATTGATGATCGCAGGCGCTTGGCGTTCAATGGTTGGTCGTTCTGGGAACGTCAAGTGCGTTGCTTGATTTTTCTCAAGTTGTTCTTTTGTTGTAAGGATTGATTTTTCGATTAACCCATTGAAGAGAGTAGATGCAAGCCAAGTATGATCAATACCATCTGGTAGTTCAAGGAAGGCATAGGAAATGTACGTGGATATGGCGGATTCTCCATCTGGAAAAAGCACTTTGAAACCGTCGTTTGCAGCTGCTCCAGGGTTATCGGTAACTCCCGGTTTGAATCCAACAGTTACTGTAAGAGAAGGGGGTGTTGGAAAGAATGTTTGATTCTCGAGTAGAGAGATATTGGTAGCCCCAAATTCGATTATCGGATCGGAAAAGATATCTTGAACATGCGGCTCAATTTCCGTCACAGAATACGTGCTACGAATGAGATATCCGCGAATGCTTCGAACTTTTCCAACGTCGATACCATGGTCAGCAAATAGTTGGCGCTGAACAACATCACCAAGGACATCACGCATACCCTCCGTCTGCAATGGAGTGACTTCAACTCGGACATCGTGGACTGACATTGGTTCCGACCCAAACACAGTTCATCGCATACGCTCTTTGAACACTACGGAAGGGTTCATTTGGGTTTCAGCATCGTTTTCAAGAATTGTCCAGTATAGCTTTCATCCACATCTGCAATCTGCTCAGGTGTACCTTGAGCGATAATTTGACCACCACGATCGCCTCCTTCAGGACCCAAATCGATCACATAATCGCTGCACTTGACGACATCCAAATGATGTTCGATGACAACGACTGAGTGGCCTTTTGAACGAAGTTCAAGCAGTACATCAATCAAAAGTTGAACATCACTGAAGGACAATCCGGTCGTCGGTTCATCGAGAATGTAGACAGTATGTTTGTGGGGTGGCCGGCGCAGTTCGCTCGCAAGTTTGACGCGTTGCGCCTCGCCACCTGACAGTGTTGTAGCAGGCTGTCCTAATCGGATGTACGACAGCCCAACAGCGTTCAAGGTCTCAAGCGTTCGATGTATTTTCTTGTGGTTCTTGAAGAAAACAACGGCTTCGCCTACCGGCATTTGGAGGACATCGTGAATGGTCTTACCTTTCCAGGTGACTTCCAGACATTCTCGTGTGTAACGCTTACCATTGCAGATATCGCATTCAATCCAAACGTCTGGTAGGAAATTCATTTCGAGTTTGATTGAGCCTGCTCCTGAGCAGGCCTCGCAGCGTCCACCTTTGACGTTGAAACTGAAGGTTCCCGGCGTATAACCACGCTCTTTAGCGAGAGTTGTATTTGCAAAGAGTTTACGAATTTCATCGAACACTTTGGTGTATGTTGCTGGATTCGAACGTGGTGTGCGACCAATAGGGGATTGATCAATAATGATGGCTTTGTCAACATGCTCCAAACCTGCGATACTACTATGCTTTCCAGGCAGCTTCTCGGAATTGTGTAAGTGACGTTGCAACGCTGGTGAGAGAATGCCTGAGATAAGTGAGGATTTTCCTGATCCAGAGACACCTGTAATTGATGTAAAACAGCCAATAGGTATCCTTGCATCAATATTGGAAAGGTTGTTGTGTTGTGCACCTTTAATTTCCAACCACTTCTTTTTCGGAGCAATACGTTCCGAAGGTGGTTCGATGGAACGGCGCCCTGATAAGTAGGATCCCGTCACAGATTCTTTGGCTTTCATGACCTTTTTTGGAGGTCCATTAGCGACAACTATGCCTCCCTCAAGACCTGCTCCTGGGCCAAGATCGCAAATCCAATCAGCTTGTCGTAGCGTATCTTCATCATGTTCGACAACCAGAAGAGTGTTTCCAAGATCGGTGAGTTCTCTCAATGTTTTGAGGAGGCGTTCATTGTCGCGTTGGTGAAGTCCAATCGATGGTTCATCCAATACATACATGACCCCGGTTAGGCGAGATCCGATTTGTGTTGCCAATCGAATTCGCTGACTTTCACCACCTGACAAGGTATTGGCTTTACGATCGAGGGTAAGGTAATCAAGCCCAACAGATTCTAAGAATCCCAATCGGTTTTCAATCTCCTTGAGAATCTCATTTCCAATAAACAAGGACCTGTCATCGAGAGCAGTTAAGACATCTGCATACTGTTCTGGAGGACCCTCTGCCTCTGGATGAAGTGCTTTGATGAGTTGATATGCTTCATGAACCGAACTGCGACTTACTTCAGGAAGTCGAATACCTCCTACAGTAACAAATCGCGCTGCAGGATTTAGTTTCTCACCATTGCATGCATGGCAATCCAAATCCGTCATGCAAGCGATGAGTCTGTTGCGAGTACGGTCAGAGGAGGTTTCGGAATAGGTGCGCTCAAGTCGCGCTATAATGCCTTCCCATGGTCTATTCATCTTGTACACAGATCCATTATCGGATTCAAAATGGAAGTGGATGATGGTCGAACCTGAACCGTGTAAGAGGATGTCTTTCGCATCCTCATCGAGCAATCCAAACGGAACGTTTGGAGAAATTCCATAATGCTCACAAACTTGCTGTAACAGTTTCTTGTACCATCCAGGAGACATGGATTGTCGCCAAGGCAAAACACAACCATTTGCGACCGTGAGAGTGTCGTCGATAATGAGTTCGGGGTTGAATTGTCGTTGAATACCAAGCCCTTGGCAATCAGGACATGCCCCCAATGGGGAATTGAAAGAAAAGACACGTGGGGAGAGTTCAGGCATAAAAGCGCCGTGTTCGGGACAAGCAAAATCCTCAGACCATGAAATGGTTGTATCCACTGGATGTTCCGGCCGGCTCATTCCTTCAGATTCTACGGCTGTTTTTGGTATGCGTAGACTGGTTACTGCAAGTGCACCTCCTCCGAGCCGTAGTGCGTTCTCAACCGCTTCTGTTGTTCGATGACGACGGTCTTTTGAAAGAACGAATCGATCAATTCGTACGTCAATGTCATGACGAAAATTCTTGTCCAATACTGGTGGATTTTCGAAATCTGCATCATGACCATTGACTCGCCCATTCATGTAACCTTGTTCGACGAATTGTTTGAACAATTCAGCATGTGTTCCCTTACGAGCACGAACGACTGGACTCCAAACTGCAATCGTGTGCTGTTCAAAATTCCACATGATGTCATCAACGATTTCCTGGACCGTTCGGCGAGCGACTTCCTTACCACACTCTGGACAGTGTGGTTTCCCAATTCTTGCCCATAAAAGCCGTAGATAATCTTGGATTTCCGTTACAGTTGCAACGGTTGATCGGGGATTATGTGAACCTTGCTTTTGATCGATGGAAATTGCTGGAGATAGTCCTTCAATTCCATCACAATCTGCTTTTTTCATCTGCCCAATGAATTGCCGAGCATAAGAAGAGAGTGATTCGACATAACGTCGCTGACCTTCTGCATAGAGTGTATCAAAAGCAAGACTGGATTTACCAGAGCCAGAAACTCCTGAAATGACGACAAATTGACCTCTTGGTAATTGCACGTCAATATCTTGTAGATTGTGGGTCCGCGCACCGCGAACTGAAATCCAATCTTGATTTGCCGACATATGAACAATTATCCCGTACTGTCAAGGGTTCTTCAATCCGTGCCTCCAAGCAGGATTGAATTCAGACTCAAATCGAACCGGGTCATCGGTAGCGGGATGTAGAAATTCAAGAGCTACTGCGTGTAGACAAATGCGCCCATGAAGATTCGTTGACGCCCCATGCATCTTGTCACCAACCACAGGCGTACCGCTTTCAGCAAGAGCAACACGTATCTGGTGACGGCGTCCTGTCTCGATTACGATATTGAGAAGAGTTTCATTTTCTCCTCGAGCAAGAACATCCCATGTTGTAATGGCGCGTTTGCTTGTTTTCGTCTTCTTTTCGGATACGAAGACACGTAGATTCTTGTCTTCAACAAGTTGATGGTCTGCTTGACCTGATTGTGCAATTCCTTCCACGAGTGCAACATAGTGTCGGTGAACCAAACGTTCAGCAAATTGCTCTTGTAAATCACGCTTAGCTGATTCTGTCTTTGCAAAAACCATGATGCCTGATGTGGCTTTATCCAGACGGTGGACAATAAAACACCATCCATTCTTCCTCTCAGAGCGGGCGTACTCTACACATCGATGGTGGAGAGTGTCCTGCTCTAGCTTGTCTGTTGCAACTGAGAGTAGACCTGCTGGCTTATCGACAACGAGAATGCTATCATCTTCAAATAACACGTCAAGATCGTGGGTTTTTGCATTGGTTTCACGTATCTCTTCGAGGGGAATTTTTGCTTTTGGATGAATCTCAACAACCTGTCCCTTTAGCACGAGATGTTTTGCGCGATGAAGAATTGATTCATCAACAGATACTCGTTGATTTGTGAGCATTTTTCGAAGGACGTTTGTGCTTGAATGTGGTTGCATGATTTTGAGAACCTCAAGCAACGGAGTGTCCTCCTCGACTGTTTTTTTCATACGCATCCCTTACAATAAGAGGACTTGAATCAGTTCTCCTGCTTCTCCTGATTGTCCTGGTTGAAGAAGTGTAAGTCCGTCTGCAGAAGACAGGCTATCGATGTTACCTGAACCCTGGTGTTTGGGCTGGTCAGCAAGGAAACCGTCCTCTGTTGATTGAAGTGTAACTCTTCGTAGTGTAAGGCAGTCTTTTGTCGGCCGAACATTTGTGATAAGACGAGCGTGAACGATACGGTCGTGTGGGAATGCTGTATTCAACGAACCGCGTAAGTATGGAACAACAAGCATTCGAAATACTACATGACTACTTACTGGATTCCCAGGCAGGCCAAACATAGGTGTTCCCTTCCAATGACCGAAGAGAGGTGGAGATCCTGGTCGTATCTTTACTCTCCAGAATGTAAGGTCCCCCTCTGTTTCCATTAGCTTTCGTACAAAGTCCCATTCACCCATTGAAACGCCTCCTGATGTGAGGAACAAGTCGCACTCCTGGGCAGCAACATCGAATTGTGCACGAAGAGCGTCCATCGAATCATGGACTGCTGGGTAGCGAATTGGAATATGTCCAAGCATTTTCACAAGTCCAGATAGCCCGAAAGAGTTTGACTCGTAGATTTCACCATACGAGAGATGTTCTCCAGGGGGTTTCAATTCATCTCCAGTTGATATGATTCCAATTTTGAGTTTCTGTATGACTGGTACTGATGAATAGCCCATTGTTGCGCACATCGATATGGATTGAGGAGTTAGGTAGCAACCCTTCTCAAGCCCAACTTGTCCTTCTGCAATATTTTCACCGCGCTTTCGAATGAAATGAGGTTTTGATCGTTGATTGAGTGTAACACTGTTGCCATCAATTGTACATGCTTCGATTGGAATGATGGCATCTGCACCATCTGGTACAGGAGCACCAGTCATGATACGAACGGCTTGACCAGTTGACACAGTGAGTTGCTCGTCTCCTGCGGCTGCTTGTGAGGTTGCAATGATATCCAGTGTGGATGGGGCTTCCTGTGTGTCTTGAAATCGGACAGCGAATCCATCCATTGCTGAATTATCAAAAGGAGGGTCGTTGACTTTTGAGTGAAGTCCCTTTGCAAGAATTCTTTGATGTGCCTCATCGAGAGCAACGTCTTCAACAGCATAGGATAGTGTATGTTGTAAGGAGAGTTGAATCGCCTCTTCAAGTGGTAAAAAATACGGCACTTCCTTCATACAATCACATCTACACCCAGTGGCTCGCTTCGCCAACCTCAAAGGTTTGTCTTACCTCGGGTTGGTGTGGTAGATTCTACTAACCTTTGGGATGTGGTTGCTCGAACCCTTGTAACGAGCGGTTCAGCAACAATTCTAGCAGGGATTGTAGCCATCGGTTTAGCCATCATCCTAGCCAACAGTGAATGGAGAGGAAAACCATTGTTGAGAGGTGTCACACAAGCATTGTATGGTCTCCCACCAGTTGTTGTTGGTGTAGTGGTTTACATTGCATTAAGCAAAGACGGAGTTCTTGGATCTTTGAATTGGTTGTTCACAATCCAGGGGATGATCGTTGCACAAACAATCCTAATCTTTCCATTAATCCTAGGTATTTCATGGACCGCTCTTGAACGAGTTTCATCTGAGAAGCGCGATGTATTGCGAGTAATGAACGCAACTACGAAACAACGTGTTTTGTTGGAAATCTATTGCGCACGTAGAGGTATTACAAACGCTGTATTGCTTGGTTTTGGTCGGGCCATTGCTGAGGTCGGTGCTGTCTTGATGATTGGAGGTAACATCGCAGGAAAAACGCGGGTTCTGACAACAAGCGTCGTGCTTGAAACAAGTGTTGGACGCCTCGATGTAGCTTTGCAACTCGGACTGATACTTCTGATCATTTCCCTCGTCATCGCATTTGGACTCCAGTTTTTACAATACATTCGATTTTTTGAGAAACAATCACTTGGGATTGAAAATGTAGATTCTGAACGTATTGAAAACTTTAGAGTTTCATGGGAAAATGTGAATGTTGAGAAGGATGGTGTGTCAATTGTCAAATCTTGTTCCATAGATATCTCTGGGAATGAAATCGTTGCACTCATGGGGGAATCTGGGTCAGGTAAATCCACCTTGCTTCGAGCGATGTGTGGCCTTGAGGGGAGGTCAAATCGTTTCGTTGAACGTCTTGCATTCGTTCCGCAGAACCCTGTATTGGTCATGGATACTGTAGCGATGGAACTCGGTCTTGCTTCAAGACTGCATGATGATTTACCAAATGCGGGGCAATACTTTGCTTCAATATGCAACTTTGAACAAAAAGGTAACCAGCGTACAGATTCTCTGTCTGGGGGTGAAATTCAGCGGCTTGCTTTCCTTCGTGCATTGTCGATGAACCGAGAAATTCTCATTCTGGACGAGGCAACGTCTGAACTCGATGGTGCTTCCGTCCAACGAATTGAACAAGAGATTCTGTCGTTTAAAGAACGGGGCGGTGGTGTTGTGTTTGCTACACATAATCCGTTTCAAGCTCAACGATTAGCAGATCGTATTCTATTCATTCATAATGGTCAATTTATTCCAGAAGACAATAAGATCGCAAAACAATTACTTGAAGGGCAGCGAATTGGTTAGATCGTTGGTTCGCCACTGAAAAACAAAGATTCGTTGTTAACTCTGTAATCCTCGATACGTTGCGATGATGCCATTAAGAAGTCTCGCAATGCAACTGTCGATGTGTTGTGTTCATTATCCATGAGCAGAATTGAATATGGGTTTACAAACAGAGTATCGTTAAACTCGTGAACCAGTAGGTTTGTGTTTTCTTGTCGATACAGGGCTGTACCTCGATCGGATAAAGTCCAACACTCTAGTTCATTTGAAATGGTAATTGCAGCACCCATTCCTTGGCCAATTGATTGATAACCATCCCAAACAGGGTGAAAACCGAGTGAATCCTCAATGAATTCAAAATCCGATTGGTTTGAGAAGGCTTTCCAAATCTCCTGTTCTTTTTGATGTGTACCCGATTGATCTCCACGAGATATGAAGCATTGATCGTTTTCAAGAAGCCATGTAAGTGTCTCGTTTAGATTTCCGGAGACGATAGTAGGGCCGAGGAGAACAAATCGATTCCAAGCAAAGCTTGTTCGATTCTCTGCAAACCCATTTTCAATGAATTCGATTTCACGGACCGGATCGTGTACAATAAGTACGTCAACATCATTGTTCTGAGCGAGAGACATAGCTGCTCCTGAACCAACTGCTATGACATCGAGATGTACTCCAGTTTCATCCGTAAACTCTGGTAAAAGAATGGATAGGAGGCCGGAATCGCGGAGGGATGTTGTTGTCGCCAGACGAATGGTGATCATTTCTGAATCTTCATTCGACTGAAGACACCCCTGGATTGAGGGTAAGATAAGGAGAAAGATTGCAATATACAATCGATTCATTTTAATCAAACGACATAACATTGCCGCATTCTGGGTATGAGCATGTTACTGAGTATCTAGCTCGTTTAGGCTTACGAATTTTCAACATGGATCCACACATATCACATTGAATTGTAATCGTTTCAGGTTCTTGTTGTTTTGGAGCATCTTCGAGAGTACGCCCTACATCAGTCGACCATCCAAGAGAATCTGTGTAAGAGTCAGCCTTTTTGATCTTATTTTGTTTGAGGGAGAGTCTCAACTTTCGTTTCCTTCGTGGTCGCTTCTTTCCACCTGGTGCTTTAGCCGCCATACTATCGCCTACCGCTTTAGGTTGATGTATTCAATCCCTTCGGCGTATTGAATCACTCTATTAGACCTGAAATTCCATTCTCAGGAACATGAACTTGGTGTCCTTTCGCCTCAAGTTCTTCTGCTAAAGGAGGGCGAGCTGTATTTGGGTCTGAGTGGTAGATTACCACATCTTCAGCTTGGCATTCTTCTGCGAATTGAACAATTTCATTATGCCCTGCATGGGTTGAAAATGAGAATTGGTCAACATCGAGTTCAATATTTGCGAGTTTTCCGAAAATAGGTACTCTACGTTCTTCGAGTAAACGACGTCCACCTGTATTTCGAGCTTGATATCCTGTTAATAGAATGGCATTCTTTCTGTCGTGACGTAATCGATTAAGATACCATATTGAAGGACCTCCATCCAACATTCCGGAAGTTGAAACAATAACATCTGCGTCAAGGGCTTTCTTTCGATCTGATTTGCTTGAAACTCTGCGACACCACTTCCAAGATGATTCAAGAGCTGTTGGGTCACGTAATGTTTCTGGATGTTCCATCTGTAATTTTGCAACTCGCTTGCCCATTCCATCAACATGGACATCGAGTTCTGGTAGATATTTGTGTAACAACATGACTACATCTTGTGTACGTCCGTTTGCAAACGCAGGAACGAGGGCAGTACCTCCTCGATCAATAATTTCAACAATCCGTTCAATAAATCGTTCATTTTCTTCTTGTTTGGGAGGGTGATCTCTACCACCGTACGTTCCTTCAACGAACAAAACGTCAGTTTTTACTGGTTTTGCTCCTATTGTTAATTGAGAATCTCTGGTATCAAAATCACCTGAAAATAGAACTGATTTGTTTGGTGTTTCGACATGAAGCATAGCAGCTCCAGGAATGTGGCCAGCACCATGCAGTTCTAACTTCCAGTCACCTTGAGTCCATGGCGAATTGAATTTGTGTGTTTCCCATGCAGAAAGTGCAAGGTCGATATCTCGCTTATCCCACGGAAGTGGGTAACCCTCAATTGATGATACCTTATGACAATCATACCACATCATTTCTGAAATTGCTGCAGTTAATTCCGTAGCGTGAAGTGTTGAATTGTGATTTGAAGCAAGCCATGGAACCATACCTAAATGATCGATGTGAGAATGTGTAATAACAGCATGTGAAACATGTGGCGCTTCATTTGGGTATCGAGGTGGTTTTGTTGGAGCAATTCCATAATCCAATAATAATCGATTTGAGGTTGGATCTTCGAGTACTATTCCAACATTGCCTACTTCGTTCCCACCGCCAAGATAATGATAGCGTAATCCACGCTCTGGAGGCATTTGTGGATAACTAGATGTTCGACCTGGAGCATAGACGACCATATTTGCTCGATAATACCAACATGAATGAACTTGTGGGTCACACCCCTATATTTCCACTGGAGGAAAAATTATGATTGAACAGATGTATTTTCATTCTAAATTACCATTAACAATATAGACTATACGCGATAAAATTCGATTGTACTTCGTTGATTTTACTTCTTCCTATACTTCGTTGATCATACTCCATCAGTAAATAATCCTCCAGTAGAAACAAAGGGGTCTAGAGAAGTCCATTAAATTCTTTCTAGATTCCTTACAATATTTTTCCTATGGATTTAATTTGATATCAAAAAGCAAATTCCTGTATGGAAGATGAAATATGACAGTGTCCACTGGAAGATACATGCCTCAGCTTCATTTCATTGTCGATGAGGATTTATGTTATGGATGTGGAGCGTGTATCGGTTTGTGTCCAACAAATGCATTATCAATGGCAGGACTTCTTGCTCTTGTCGAACAATCACAGTGTACTTACTGTGAACTTTGCATTCCAAGTTGTCCTGTTGATGCGCTATTGATTGAATCGAGATGAGTGTATGAAGATTCTCATTGTTGGGGCCGGCTTAGTTGCATATGGATGCGCCTACGCAATTCTTCAAGATGGACATAAAGTACATGTTGCTGACCATTCAATTGAATTTGGTTTGCCGAATATGTGGCCAAGTGTTTTAGTTAAAAGAAATTCAATCCCATTATCCTTCTCAACCGATCAACAATTTGAAGGTTCAAACAATTCATTTCGTCATGAGTGGATTATGAAAGGAATGAGCATTGAATTAGCAAATCTCGGTGCGAAATTCTTCAATCGGACTCGAATTGTCTCATCTACAAAATTGGAAAGTGGAGTATACAGTGTTGATTTAATTGGTGCAGGCCAGAAAAATGGTATTGTTGAGTATGATAGAGTAATCGATACCACCCAAGATACCTGGATTCCTTGGGCAAAACCCCACAACATTTCTGATGTATCGAACACATACCAGGTAGAACGCGAGCCAGCAACCGGATACGTCCATCTTCAATCAAACACAGACGAGTTTAACGATTCAATTTACCAAATCCACAGACACGATGGTCTTTCAGAATCTTGGTATCGAGGAGATCACACAACAACAAATCGTAAGGTCATCGAAATCATTTCAACGATGTTACCGTTGAATCATAGATTATGGGATTGCAGTGTGCGTTTTCAGGCTGGAGTGAACTTATGGAGTGATACGAAATGATAACGAAAAAACTCTATCTTGAATCAATTGAAGCAGCATATCTTGAAGAATTCACTGCTGAGGTTATTGATATCGATGACAACAAAATCGTGCTTGATCAAACCTTGTTTTACCCACTCGGGGGTGGACAGAATTGGGATCTTGGCACGCTCAATGGACCAAATGGAAAAATGAATGTTGTTGAGGTCCGTGGTCGAGATACAATTCAACATTCGATAGAAGATACGTTTGAACTTGAAATTGGAGACGAAGTAACAGGTAGGATTGATTTCGAACGACGTTATGCTCATATGAAAATGCACACTGCTCAGCATCTTGTTAGTGGTATTGCTTATGAGATGTTCAATGGAGTCCGAACGGTTGGAAATCAGATTCACACTGAAAAATCTCGTATTGACTTCAAACCGATTCAATTTTCAGAAGATATGCTGCTCGAATTACAATCAACTGTTAATGAAAAAATACAGCTTGGATTGGAAGTGACCGACTCACAAATGACTCGAGATGAAATAAATTCTATCATGCCTCAAGAACGAACCAACATGGACCTCTTACCTTCATTCATCAACGATCTAAGAGTCGTTACAATTGGTGATAGACAAGACCTTTGTCCATGTGCTGGAACACACGTTCGTAATATTTCAGAGATTAAAGGCATTGAGTTTATTGGAAAAAAATCGAAGGGAAAGGGTACACAACGCGTGACCTACAAACTCAATGATTAATCATCTGAATAAATAATATTCTAATTATAAAACCATTAAATATTAACTAATTTTCATCCCCGAGCAAATCATGAACGTCAGAAACTGTGGAATCCCACGCATCTTTCTTGACCTTCTTTTGATACAGTTCTTCATTTTCAATAATCTCGAGAATTTTATCATCAACATCTGAATTTTTTGCTTTAATATTCGTACGTGTAACCATTTCTAGATCTTCACCCACTCGGTCAGAACGGTCAACAGGGGCTATATTTTTACTTGGAATTGTCCGCCCAGTATGATATTCATTTGAATTCAATTCCTTGTTATCCCAAGTTTCTGAACCAATCTTTCGAGCAAGTTCGGGTTCAGGAGGATTATCTTTCCATTGGTTTTTATTCGCCACGTTTTGTATGACGTTTTGTTTTTCAATACTCTTTTGATTTTCAAAAACACTGATCACATCTCTTTCAGTTTGTTTCTTCTCTTTAGGAACGTATTCACCAGCTTTACGTTGTTGTTCCACCAACCATGGTCCATGAACAGGATCGTTATCGTACCGATGAGGGGCTACAGACATAGCGAGAAGTTCCTTTGCAAATTGATAGAACGCATCATTACCTTGTGCTTTTGCTATTTCATCTCGAATACGTCTGTGCGATTCGATACACTTTCCACAACGATTACTTCCACTTTCATCAGGTTCATCACACCACAGACAACATGCTTGGAACCC
>JAYXXD010000011.1:0-34306 GCA_036019775.1 Thermoplasmatota archaeon | reverse complement strand
AAGTTTGAGGGTGCTGTGCCGCTTCCAGTGTATTTGGCTGAAATATCAATGGTTGTTGTTCCATCGCCGTTGTCTGTTTGAGCGACGGTGATTGAGTAATCGGTTGCAGTGCTGTGCATATTGCCGCGATTAGGAGGTTCGATATACTGATCCCAACATGTATTGGAGCCGCAACCACTTTGTGGATTTGCATCACCAAACGAAGTCTTGGGCGCGCCGCCTGTCTGCTTGAGGTGGCTTACACCATAGATGGGAGCAATGTTTCCGGATTCTGCATCGTCTGTGTTTCCGAAGTCTGCGCTATGATAGGAGATGTAGACATAGCGATCTGGGAGGGAATTCTTCGCTTGATTGTGAGCTGGACTACCGTATCGGTAGCAAAAGCTACAATTATCCGAAGTAATGTACTGGGCAAAAACAGTGTGCCCTGGGTCCGATGGCGCCGATTGAACCAGTTGAGGTTCTTCCAAAACTTGAGGCTCTTCGGAGTTTTGTTCTTTGATGAAACCAACCATCAAACTACCAAGAAATAGGACAACAATTCCAATCGCTGTAAAACGCGTGCTGACTCTCATAATAACTCCACTACCACTGGTTATATAATTGTAGTCTGTTCTCGTCTTTTCCATTTTATCTGAAAATTCCAATTTTTATTACAAAAGTCTGATGATGAAGACCACCTCCGAGGAGCATGTCGGATGAACGCTTCACCGCATTGATCGAAGAAAATGGCCGGGTCCATATCATCCGAATTTTCGATGAAAGTGTCAAAGTTAAGGGAATCGGTGTTTTCAATCCCTCAAAGATGCTTGAGGATGTAAACGATGGGGAAGAAGTACAAATTGGTGCGAAAATCTTCACACGATTACCACCTCGTTTGCCCGAATTGTTCCAAGGCATGAAACGACGTGCTCAAACGATTGGTTCCAAAGACGCAGGCGTCCTTATCGCACGTCTCGGAATCGGTCCAGGAGATGTTGTTCTCGAAGCAGGATTAGGTTCTGCAGGACAAGCCATGCATCTCGCTCGAGTAATGGGTGCATCTGGCCATCTCATTACGGTGGAACCTCGTGAAGAACATTCGAGTGTCGGACTCGAAAATTTGCAACTCCTTGCGCAAGCACTACCGGAATTTCCGAACCACACCCACATCCACGGAACCATTGAAGAATCACGTGAAAAGATCGAATCAATTTCAAACGAAGTCGATGCAATTCTTCTTGATTTACCCGAGCATCCAGCAGCAATCAAATCTGTAGCGCATCTCCTCAAGGTAGGTGCTCGCCTTTCCTGCTATTGTCCAGTTTCAAGTCAACTCGAGCAAGCATGGATTGCTTGTGAAGAATCCGGTCTTGAAATTGAATGGGCTGGTGAAGTGATCGAACGCGAGTGGGGCAAGGCGAGCAAGGGTGGAGTTCGACCGGTCAATGGACCGTTTGGCCACACTGCTTTTTTGTTGATTGCACATCGAAGAACGTGATCAGAATTTCGGTGACGAACCATATTCAACAACACGGATGTTTGAATCGCATGTTGGACATTTGAACCGGAACGGCGGCTCGTTGCCTCCAGGCACAGCCAACCTTGCTTCACATGATGGACAGGAAATTCGACGATTTGAGTCCATCCGACATTCGTTTGGACCGAGTGCATACTGTTTCGTTTCCTCCTGCTCTTCTTCAGCTTCCGACTCTTCCTCAGTATCTGCAACGTGTGAACGCGGTTTTCTCAATCGAAGGACCATCACTGCAAGTGCGAACAAGATGTAACCGGCGGCCATGACCTGCAGCGTCGTACCCTTGCCGAGTTCAACACCGAGCAATGTCACACCTTCAGGAGGTTGAGGTTCGCCCTCGACACGAATGTTGATCGCTTCCGATTCTGCATTTGCACTGCTTCCATCGATCTGAATAAGAGCTCGGATACGAATCTCAGCATCTGTGCCATCCGTTGTCAAAGCATTGAATCGTACAACAAATATTTCAGACGAACCTGGTTCAAGATTAAACGCTGAAGTGGTTTCTCCCAACGTGTTGTTCCATCGCACGTCCAAAATTCCATCACCAACACCAACCAGTGTTAATTGTCCGGAAATGGCAACATTGGCAAGGTTGGTTACGGTTACTGTTGTTGATGAGCCTCCGAGATAAGGAATCGATAAATCTTGATCTGAAACTTCAATGCTTGCAACAGAACTTGAGTCCCACGTCGCATCGATTGTGTACGAAACGACCTCGTTTTCGATTGAATCCGAACGGGCGCTTGATATGGCTCGGAAACTGAAGGCATTGGTGCCTGCTAGAGCATTTGATGGAACATCACAAATCCATGGAAGTTCAGCGGATGAAGCCCCTGGTTGGAGAAACACAGAAGATTCGACATCACAATCAAGACCAACAGAGGAAAGGGAAAAAATGTCCGCGCTATTTCCTGTATTTTTGACCAATAACGTACCTGAGAGCGTACCTGATGCCTCGGTGGTAGAATCGTCGACAAGCACGGTTAACTCCGAACCTGCAGTCATCGGGAACAGCGTAAGAAGTGAAACATCAGTCGATTCGGGGTCGAGTGTTGAAGTCGCAACGATGTTGATGGGCAAACCAGTTGCGCTGGCACCAACAGCTGTTTCTCGAACGCTCAAGACAACCGTCTCTGATTGACCAATTCCTAGATTGACCGAAGTTTTCGAGAGCATAAGTTCGAAGAAATTTGACGTCTCTCCAGCACCGATTGACAACAGGAAGGTGTCCTGCAATGTTCCAATGTTGGTCACTTCGATGGTCACGTTCGTGGATGCTGACGGACCAGCGATGATCTGATTTGTATTTGGACTCAATTGAGCAAGTGTCCGATCAACAACTTGCAATTCAATGACGAGAACTGCTTCAACATCTCCGGAAAACAACCTGAGAGATAGCGTATCGGTTCGTGCGCTTGTCGCAGCAGATGCGGTCACTTCGAATGATACATTGTACGTTGCTCCAGCTTCCAGTGAGAATTGATTGACATCTGGCAAAACAGCATTCACGCCACCGGGAAGCCCAGATATCGTGAACGTATCGAGGAGAAGGTCTGACGTACCATCGTTCTCAATGAGGATTGTGACCGAAGAACTTTCACCTGATTGAACCACAATACGTCCATCAAGTGGCCCTTGGAGATTCAAGCTCGCTTGCGGTTGAACATCGAAGTCAAGACTCAGATTTTGTTCCAGTAGAGAATCGTGCGTGACAGTTACAATTCGTTCATAGATGCCGAGCGAACCTTCGGATGCAATCGCATTCAAAGTCCATACCGCTGACGCACCAGCGGGTACTGATACTGACGAGCTCGAATCAAGGGTAAGAGCGATTGGGGATGATGCGTTGCTGTTCACTTGCAACGAAAATGTCTCTGTTTCTGTACCCGTATTAAACACCCGAATTTCAATGGTCGATTCAACCGTAGGATCAATCACCGTAGGTCCATTTGGACCTTGCAGGACAAAGTCGATTTCTTTGTCGACCTCAAAGGAAAAGTCTCGGACGAAAGACACTGCAGAATCCGAAGCAAGCGTAGCAGTAAGTCGAAGTGAGCAAACATCACCGACGTTTGCTGTTGAAACAACATCAACTTGGAAAGGCAAATCTTCAATTGCATTCACGTCAATTGTCGATTCATACACTTGCAGAGCTGCACTGCATGGGCCTGATAAAACGGTCAATGCGTAATCAAATGAAGCTTCGGTGGTTCCGATGTTGCTTAATCGGAGCGTTGAATTCGTTTGTTGACCAGGCAAAAAGTCATCATTTGCATTGAGGAAATCGACCTGTACATCATAATCTGCTTGAACGTCAATAACCATGAGCGTCGAGTTGGTTAAATTGCCAAACAACGAACCTGCATAGAGGCGAACACCCGTTGCACCCGGACTTGCATCGGAGGGAATGGAAATACGCAAGGTTGCAGTCTCTTGTCCGTTTGCGCTAAGATTCTCAACTTGGTCATCCAACCACCGTACTTCCCATCCCGATGGGAAACCAGAATGTTGATTCGTTGCTCCAATAGCAGGTGATGACTCCCAGGGATAGGAGTAGGTTGCTGAACCATTGAACACAACTTCAGCTGCAGCTTGTTGAAGAGTCAATCGAAGTGTAGCATCCATCGTTGTATTGTCGGTCAAACCAACGGGAGAATCTCCAGTCAATGCGGCAAATAACACACACGCAGATAGGTATGATCCAGATGTGGATGGGTGACTACCGTCTGCAGAGTACAATCCATAAAATGTCGAAGTGGGTGACAACGGGTTGCCACCGGAGGCAACAATGGAATCGTGAATGTGTTTGAATGCAAGTCCAACAGGAGCGATGTAAATGTCCGCTGGTGTGGAAAGAGACACATTGTCCCGATAATCGATGTACCCTTGTTCGAGGCGGTCTTGCATGACGGTATAGTTTGGATAAAGGACAGCATTCGTAGCATCCCCATTGCGTCGACCCCAAGTCATCATTAGCATCATTGCCGCACCTTCTGAATCAATTCTGTCTCCGAGATGGATACTACCGTTTTTGCTTGCAAGCCAATCGGAATTGGTTCTTGGAAATCCAGGTATTTGTGATTGGTCTTGAACGACAACCGTATCCCAAACACCTGTTGCAAGTGAAACGTTTTGTTGACTTCCAGAAGTATTGACATCGTCCCAATGGTCTGAAATCGTCCAGCCACCTGTGGTAAAATCCGAGGTATTGCTTGGACTATTCGCACTTCGAAGAAGTTCTTGGAGCATAGAGGATAAGCCGTTTGCGGAGGTGTAGGAATTGCCGAAAAGGAGAACATCGCTGACCGAGGTCGACCATGACGGAGGTGAGTTGCTTGTGTTGGATCCACCACTTGACGAGTAGTTTTCCCACCACCCTGTTAAGTCAGGTTCTTCCCCAACATTGAGAAGGTAGGAATCCATGACTGAACCATGATTACTCACAGTAATCGATACATCAACGGACTGTCCGGGTTCAATTGCGAGTAGACCTTGATCACCAACGCCAGAAGCATCGAGATGAGGATTGTACACTATGGCGACACTCACATACACATCGATGGACGACGAAGCACCACCATCGCTTTCATTGACAAAAATTGTAAACATACCATTATCGCTTGGTGTAGCGGTTTCACCCAGTTGGACAACGATTGTGGTCGTCGTATTGTAGGTTGGAAGAACATTCGAAACGGAATTCGATGTTGGAACTGCTGTCCACAGAGAGGAGAGCCCTGCAGTGGAAGTCTCAACATCGTACGTTTCAATCGATGAGCCATTGTTCTCAATGGTTAGCGTTAGGTTCATCGATTCTCCCGGGATGAGAATCATATGCGCCATGTCAACCTGCAACTCGATTTCTGGATCCGCTTTGGTGAATTGTGCAAGAGGCGAAGCGCTCGCAAGCAACATCATTCCAACCAAAACGAACGCACGAATGGACAGTTTCGACATGGGACCAATGCCTCCGAGGTGTTCTCAGCACTTGAGCGAATCGGCTTCAAGGGTTGAAAATTTGCGGTTCAAGCCAAGAGCATCGCATTTCGAAAGATTTGATACAAATTTCCATGCAAAGTCAATTCCTCATGCAAGAAATTGAATCGATTCGAGATAGGTATTGGTTTTGGCGATTGCTATTTTAGGAACTTCACTTAGGAATCAACATGGCTGACTGGCATCCAACGGCATATCGAACGCATACTTTAGGAGAAATCCAACGCAATGGTGCTGACCTGGTTGGATCGGAAGTCACTGTCTGTGGCTTCATGGAGGCAAACCGTGGCAAAGGTGCCATCTGCTTCGTTGATTTAAGGGATGGAACTGGGAAACTTCAGATCTTTCTCAAAGGCGATGCCATCGGAGAGGAAAGCCTCGACCTCGTTCAACGTATGACTCGTGAGTCTACACTCCAATTTACAGGAGTCGTTGCGCAAAAACGACCTCCAAAGGTCAAAGACGGCGAAACTCCACCGCCTCCTGCATATGAAATTGTAGCTCATAGCGTCAATGTACTCACTCGTGCAAATGTCCCCTTACCTTTGGGAATCACCGATACTGTCTCAATTGGCCTTGATACACGACTCGACAATCGATTCCTCGATCTTCGACGTGCTCATGTCAATGCGATGTTCACCCTTCGTGCTCGAGTCCTCCAATACGGCCGTGAACATCTCATTACTGAGGGTTTCAAAGAAATCAACACACCCAAAATCATCGCATCAGCATCCGAGGGCGGTACCAACCTATTCCCAATGATGTACTTTGATACACCTGCCTTTCTCTCGCAAAGCCCACAATTGTACAAGCAACTCGCAGTTCTTGGTGGAATGGAGCGTGTGTTTGAAATTGGACCGGCATTCCGTGCCGAAAACCACGACACGTACCGCCATCTGAATGAATTCATTTCCTTTGATATTGAAGCTGCATGGATGACAGATGAAGACGTTATGGGTGTGCAAGAGCGTATGATTCATCACATTTGGAAGTGTGTTGCCGAGAACGATCAAGAACATATCGATACCATAAATCAATACCGTCAATCGCAAGAACTCGAACCCATTTCGGTCGATGTACCAAGCCTTCCATTCCCTCGAATCGATTACTGTGAGGCGATTCAAATGATTCAGGATGCGGGTGAAGAAATCAAGTGGGGAGATGATATCGATTCTTCCCACTGCGACATCATCGCTGCAAAGTATCCCGGTTTCCACTTCTTACCACGCTGGCCGATGGAAATGAAACCGTTCTACATCCACCATGTCCCGGGCGAAAATGGCGTTACTGGAGAGCAACTAAGTCGCGGTTTCGATCTCAACTATGGCCGTGATGAAATGACCAGCGGGGGACAACGCGAACACAATGTCGACGTTTTGGAGCAGAACCTAAGAAACAAAGGCCTCAATCCAGAAGATTTCTCATTCTATACCGATGGATTCCGTTTCGGGGCACCACCGCATGCGGGATGGGGGCTTGGAGTTGCACGCCTACTCATGGTTCTAACCGGTTCTCGGAACGTTCGAGAAACGGTTCTTTTCCCACGCGATCGTCACCGAGTCACGCCATGAGTTGGCCATCATGCCAGTTGATCGGATGCAATGGGGCGCCGAACCATGGCAGTATGCAGATTTGCATATGCCCGATGAACCATCACCGTTTCAGAACGATCATGGCGTTCCTTGCATTATGCTCATACATGGAGGATTCTGGAAAAAGGAATACACTTCTGAGTTGATGCAACCCATAGCGAACGCCTTGAGCGATGCAGGTGTTGCAAGCTGGAACATTGAATTCCGACGATGGGAAGATGGAGACGAAGGCGTTTGGATGGATACACTTTCCGATGTACTTCGCGCATGGGGACAACTTGCGCTTCTTCCAGGAATTGACATCATGCGGAGCATGGTCATGGGACATTCAGCAGGAGGACATCTTGCGCTCTTGATGGCGAGCAAAGCTGAACGAAAACCGTGGCTTGCTATCGCACAAGCACCAATTACAGATCTCTTCGCAGCAGATGATGCAAAACTGAGTGATGATGGAGATGCAATACGGAAATGGATGGGTTGCAATCCATACGAACAAGAAGCAATGTGGAAAAAAGTCAATCCTGTCGATTTACCACCTCAATCTCCTGTCTTGTTGATTCATGGTGAGCGAGATGTTGACGTGCCGCTTGAACAAAGTGAAACGTATGCACGAGCAATGAAAGCAAAGGGTTCTGATGTTCAGAAACTATGGCTACCTGGTGATCATTACAGCATAATCGATGCTGCAAGCGATGATTGGTTGGTCCAACAAGATGCTATTCTCGATTGGTTGTGAAAGCGAAGCACTAAGACATGGTGGCTGCTCGAGCAAGCATGGACCTCCTAGGTGAACAAGCCGTTCTTCAACACAATGCACTGGAAGGAAAAACTGCTCTGATTTGTGGTGCAAGTCGAGGCATCGGCGCTGCAACTGCACGAATCATGGCCAAAGCCGGTGCAAATGTCATCATTGCTTCTCGAAATAAGGAACAACTCAGCTCCTTGCTTGATGAGTTACCACTGCTCGGAAATGGAGAACATGAAGCGTTGGTGATGGACCTTGAGAACACAGAATCCATCCAACAGAGCATTCAACCATTCCTCGATAAAGGCCCGATTCACATTCTTGTGAACAATGCAGGAGGACCCCCTGGCGGACCACTCCTGAATGCAACCGTTGATGAACTCGCTCAACCGTTCACACGACATCTCCACGCAGCTCACACGTTGGTAAAACTCCTCACTCCAGGTATGATTTTAGCAAACTATGGAAGAATTATTCAGATTGTTTCGACCAGTGTTCGCGAGCCTATTCCAAACCTCGGAGTTTCCAACACATTACGCGGAGCAATGGCATCATGGGCAAAATCACTCTCAAGGGAATTGCATCCATGCATAACCATCAACAACGTTCTACCAGGGTTTACCGATACGGAACGGTTGGGAAGCTTAGCACAATCCATTCATGAAAAAACGGGCCAATCCATTGAATCGATTCACAATGGTTGGATGAGTCAAGTCCCTATTGAACGACTGATTGATCCGCTCGAAACAGCTTCAACGATTGCTTTTCTTGCATCACCAGCTGCAGGAGCAATTCGTGGCGTCTCCCTACCGGTCGATGGTGGTCGACTACGAAGCATCTAAGTCGAAATATGCAACTGTTGCTTCGAGCCAATTCACTCGTTTCGTGAAGTCAGCGACTTTCGGAACGTTTGGAACGGTGTTTCTGAAATCTTTGCTTGCTTTTTTCCGTAGAGGAAATACGTCAAAAGACCTGCCCCGATAGCTGCTGATGCTCCAATAAAGGCCTTGTCACCAATAAAGTAAATCAAGAACAGTCCTGCAAAAATACCCCACAATTGCATGAATGGGTAAAGGATACCTTTGTAAGATGGATTCCAATCATGACGATCGCTGGTTTGGCGGAGAATAATGACACATGTATTGATCATAATGAAAATCATAATCTTGAATCCCGAGGCTAATTTTACAACATCTTTGAGTGGTACGAAAAAGATGGCAAGACCCATCGCTATACCAGTTATGATAATTGGCCAATGAGGTGATTCGTATTTTTCGTTAACACGTTCGAGAGCAGGTGGTAACAACTTATCTTGACCCATTGCAAACAGGAAGCGGGATGAGGCAAGAATACCAGCAAGTGCCATGGAGATCATTGCCAAAACAGAGATGATAGCAGCAAAAATACCAAACTCGGTTCCGGCAACTTTCTCAGCAAAAACAAAAATAGGATTTTCAACAATCTTCCCATCAGAGCCAACCCACCATTCACCTGGGATGGCTGCCATCATCAGATAAGCGAGAACAGAATAGAGTACGGTCGCAATCAGCAAAGAAAGAAGCATACCAGCAGGCAGATTCTTTTCAGGATCTTTCACCTCCCCACCAATTGCTGCAACCTTCGTCACACCTGCATAGGCGACGAATACAAAGGCTGAAGTTTCTGCCAAAGTCCACAAATCTGTTTCAAAAGCCGCTCTGAATGGTCGGCCGCCATCAAAATCATCAACAAAGAATGCTGCTGCACAA
The DNA here is from genome assembly GCA_036019775.1 of Thermoplasmatota archaeon. Classification (GTDB taxonomy): domain Archaea; phylum Thermoplasmatota; class Poseidoniia; order Poseidoniales; family Poseidoniaceae; genus MGIIa-L2. Next base: position 24,709 of record JAYXXD010000011.1, on the reverse strand, counting down.
GTTACAACAAACATCGCCAATGTTAGGAATAAAATCGGAGTTTGAATGGCTTTCACTTTCTTGACACCAAGTATGTTGACAATCGTAATCAGGACCAAAGCGCTCATGGATAGAACCATCATTTCCATGTCAACATCAAAATAGGCGGTAACGGCAATGAAATACGCAGAAAAACCGATGAGAGAAAAACCCGATTTCAACAAGAATGAAGCCCATAATCCAAGACCACTAATGGTTCCAACCATCGGCCCATAAGTCCGCTCCAAGTATACGTACGAACCTCCACTTGAAGGCATTCCAGATGCCAACTCAGCTTTCGAAATTGCTGCAGGCAAAACAACTGCTGCTGCGACAATAAACGCAAGCCAGATCCCTGCACCCATAATATCAGCTGCAAAGGTTGGCGTTACGAAAATTCCAGGAAGCATCGCTGAGAGAGAAATGATCACAACACCAGCAAGTCCAACGCTACGTTTCAGCGTCTTTTTGATGGTTTCAGTACCTTTTTCGACAATGGAATCAAGTGTTGAGATAGCCATGTGAAAAACCCCGATTTCTTGAAGTAAGAAGTCCTACAGGTTCCCTCAAGTAGACAAAGGATATATTCTCTTGCATTTTTTGAGGATACAAATTCCCGAAATCCGGAAATCATATTTTTGCTATGACTTTCATCTCAACAGCAATAGGTGTTGGAAGTGCACGAATCGCTAATGTCGTTCGGGTTGGACCATAATGCCCGAGAGTTTCTGCCCAGACTTCGTTGTATCCTGCAAAATCACGATCCATATCAACCAGGAACGAGGTGACATCAACCACCTTCTCCATTGAAGAACCAGCTTCCTCGAGGATACGGGCAATGTTTTCGACCACTGCTCGAGTTTGCGCCTTGATGTCGTATTCAAGCGGCCGCCCTTCGCCATCGCGAATTGGACCACCCGGAATCGCATTCGTACCTGGTTGTCGAGGACCTACTCCAGACAGATAGAGAAGATCACCAACGCGTCGTGCATGCGGATACAATCCAACAGGCTTGGGAGCAGATTCAGTATTCACTGCATCGTTTCCCTCTGCAGGATCCCATAACGCAGGACCAGAATCGAGGGAAGATGGAGGTTCTCCTTCAATTGAAGCATCTCCATCGAGAACATTTCGCTCACCATGGTAAACTTCGACATCATCCTCATCGTATTCTTTGTCACCCATTCCGTTTGAGGTTGGGTCGAGGTGGACAACAGCACCACCTGCACCATGCAATGCTTCGTAAGCAAGGATGCTACCAGTAAGGTCGTTTCGATTGTCATTCATGGCAGAAAGCCACCACATCGGTTTGAATGTGACAACTTTTTGCACACGAATTTGTTGATGGATTGTTCGGGAAAGTTGTGCAACATCTTCGAGACGACCTTCTTCGAGAAATTCCAGAACTTTCCGATTCCATTCATCATCTTTAAGCGAGTGGATTTTATCATCTGAAGCATCAATAAATTCGGTGAACATTCGATTCGACATTGACATTGCTGTTACCGCAACCGCCTTCTTTCCTGTTGAGACAAGAACATCCAAACATGCTTTTGCAAGAACGGTTGTCTCGGCACGATTCGCATAAACATTCGATGATACGATAACCGCTGGAATTGCATTATCAGGATTCAACAATTTGAGCGCAACAACCGAACCAACATCGATGGGAAATCCATTGTAGGCGACTGTTCGACTTTGCAAACCTCGTGCATGATTGGCCTTATTCCAAGCCTCTGCAAAATCCGCATCGATTCGAAACGAATAATCCATTGAACCCAAATCATGGAAATCCTGATCGACAAGAGTCCATGTTGGATTCGGATCAGCTTGAATCTGATGGCCAATGATGCTCGGCCAGGTTGTTGAATAAATGATGAGCAAATCAGCCTCACTCTGAGCGATTTGCTCGCGAGCTTCGTCGAATGCATTACGAAGGCGTTGCCATCCTTCATTTTGTTCAGGCACCAACAAAGGATGAGGATGTACTGGAACGATGTAAGAGCCAAGAACTGGGTTGGACATGTTCAAGCCCCCTCGTGAAGGTAACACGGCCATTCAACGATGGCATTGCCTGTTCCGATGATGGTTCCATAACCGTGAAGGATAGCTGGATACGATGGAACTGTGAGCGTACTCAGGAGCCATGTGAGTCCTCCTCCGTCACTTTCAGCAATTGCTTGTTCAGTGAATTCAGGCATCTCATCAATGATTCGCTGCGCCTGACCGCTTCGCATGTAATCGATAATTCGCATATCCCAAAGATGCATTGCATGACTGGTGATGTGCTCTTTACTCATGTCTTCAGGAACCTCAGACTCGGTCGTAAAATGACGATGTGAGAGTGAGTTTGATGCTAGCACAACTGCTTTCTTTCCACTTTCAAGAATTGCTTCCCGTGTTACTCGTCCAAGTTCCATCATCATTTCTTGCATGACTTCCACTGAATAGTAATGCCTTGAGCGATTCGAAGAAATCACAACAAGAGGTTTGTCAAATGCAGGGTTGACCATGTGTCCAGTTGTTATGGTTCCATAATCAACTCGGAAATCAGGATTTTTCATCATTTTCACGGCAAGTCCAGAATCTGCTGCTTTGTCATGGATGGCTTGACTCAATTCGACATCGATGTTGAGATCGTACGAATATCGGAACAGATTTGGGAAAATTGGGTCCACTGAGAGTCCTTCAAAATGAGGAAGTCCAAGGAAATGTGTACCAACATACGTTTGCCAGTGCGGTGAAAGAATGACGAGTACATCGTGCTCGATCTTCGAAAGCGATTCTCGGAGTCGTTCATAGCCCCAACGAAGTTGTTCCCAACCTCCTTCGGATGTTGGTTCGTTTTGTGGAGGATTTTCTGCATAGACAAGGTGAGGAGGGTGTGGTGCGAGGCAGCCTGCAACAATCGAACCTTTGGCCATACATCAACCAAACAGAGGTCGCATATGGATGCATCGCATGGCGAGGCTAAACCTCAAACGGGAAAGGCTTGAGCACAAGACATGTCGGAGGCCATGGATGATGCTATTGCATCCAATGATTCCTTGGCATTGGTTGAAGATAATCCGGGCGTCAGCGGAAACGAAATCTTCTCAGATATGCTCCGTCACATGATGGCTCCACTTTTGATTGGAATGCTTTTTGGGAGCATTTGGCAACTTACTGTTATGCCAAGAATTGATACATTTGTCCCAAATCCAGTTCACGGTGCTTTTGCCATCTACCTCATCTTCTCACCGATCATTTACAAACAACTTGTCGGATTAGAGATGGATCGTGCAGCAGAATACGCTATGGGTTTTGCAATCGTTGCATGCATCTTATCACTGGTATGGATGTTCGGAAGTTCCTCTCTCTATCTCGGAGGTTTCATCCCAACCATCGCATGGCTCTTCATCAGCTCATTCTGGCTTCAGTTCGAGTTCCCACCTTTCCGTTACGGAATTTGGCACGGAATGGCCGTCAACATTGGTGGATTTTGCGGAGGCGTTCTCGCCTTCATCTACCTCTAAGACGTATAGGATTCTGAAGCGTTTGGAAAGTCGCCTGAACGGACGTCATCACAGTACGATCGTATCGCCCCTTCAATCTCTTCAGCGAGGTTGAGATAGCGTCGCAGGAAGCGAGGAGAAAAATCCATTGTAATTCCAAGAAGATCGTGCAACACCAAAACTTGTCCATCACAGTGTGGACCTGCTCCAATTCCAATCACAGGAATACTGAGTTCACGTTGCACACGTTGAGCAAGTTCCTTCGGAATCTTCTCGAGAACAAGGGCGAAACAGCCTGCTTGTTCCAACAACTTTGCATCAGAAATCAACTTCTCTGCCTCTTCATCTTCTTTCGCTCGAACGGTATATGTTCCAAACTTGTAGATGCTTTGAGGAGTAAGACCGAGGTGACCCATAACTGGAATCCCTGCAGTCAAGATTCGTTCAATGGATTCAACAACTTCAGAACCTCCTTCAAGCTTAACAGCATGACCTTCAGCCTCTTTCATAATTCGAATCGCACTTTCGAGGGCTTGTCTTGAATTCCCTTGGTAGGTTCCAAAAGGCATGTCGACAACGATAAGTGCACGATCGACTGCTCGTTGTACACATTGAGCATGATAGATCATGTGGTCGAGTGTCATTGGTACAGTAGTCACTTGACCTGCCATAACATTTGAAGCAGAATCTCCTACAAGAATAACGTCAACACCTGCCGCATCAACCAGTCGAGCAAGAGAATAGTCGTATGCCGTAAGCATGGTGATGGCTTCATTGGCCCGCTTCATTTCTTGAAGCGTATGTGTGGTGACTTTTGTTGCCTTACCATGGACTGACATTGTTCTGCCCCACGCTTCCGATTGAATTCAACATTTCAAAGGCTCGCCATCAAAATTAATCCTCTTTGATGCAAATATTCAACGGTTCGGAGAAGAATCCAAGACTCCACGAACCACCTTCTCGGCCAACACCTGAGTTCTTGACTCCTCCAAAAGGAGTGCGTAAATCTCGATGAAGCCAAGTATTCACCCAAACGATTCCTGTCTCGATTTGCTTGGCAAGTTCGTAAGCTCGTTCTGTATCCTTGGACCAAATCGATCCAGCCAACCCGTACTCGGTTGAATTTGCAATATCGATGGCTTCTTGATCGGTTTCAAATCTATGAATTGTGACGACGGGACCAAAAATTTCCTCTGTTGAAGTACGAGAGTTATGGGCAAGACCATCGATGATGGTTGGTCGCAAAAACGCCCCTTCGGGCGTGGGTCCAACCAATCCTGTCATCTTACGAGTTCCTCCAGTAAGTATGCAACCTCCTTCCTCGATTCCAAGTTCAATATACGACTCTACTTTACGCACGTGCTCTTGACTAATCAATGCCCCAATTTGTGTTGATTCATCTTCTGGAGCACCACACCTCATCGATTCAACGGATTCAACAAATTTTGTGAGAAAATCATCAGCGATTGAAGCGTGAATCAGAATTCGAGAACCGCATAAGCATACTTGGCCTCCGTTCGTAAATCCGGCTCGAACAGCCCCCTCGACCGCTCGATCAAGATCTGCATCATCCAAAACGATGGTTGCATTTTTCCCGCCTAATTCCAATGACAACTTCTTGAACATTGGTGCTGCTGTCGCTGCAACATGGCGACCAGTTTCGGTCCCTCCTGTGAACGAGATCGCACCAATTGAAGGATGTTCAAGTATTGCTTGACCTACTTCTGGACCGTATCCATGGACTACGTTGAGCACTCCAGGGGGAAGACCAATTTCAGCCGCAACTTCACAGAGAAGGTTTGCTGTGAGGGGCGTGAGTTCACTTGGCTTCGCCACAATTGTATTTCCCATCAACAACGCTGGTGCAACCTTCCAACTCAAGAGGTAGAGTGGAAGATTCCAGGGTGTGATTAAACCCACAGTTCCGATAGGTTTCCTGTGAACAACGTTCACAGCATCTTGCATTTGAAACAATTCACCTTTTTGGGTGCGAGCGAATTCAGCAAAAAATCGGAAGTTGTCTATTGAACGTTGAGCATCGACACGACGGGCGAGTGCCAACGGTTTGCCCGTATCCTTTGATTCACGTTGAGCAAGTTCCTCTTTTCTGGCTTCAAGTCCGTCAGCAAGGCGATCGAGCCAATCTGCTCGCTCAAGCATATCAAGAGCCGCCCAATTTTGTTGTGCAATCTTGGATGCGTTAACAGCTGCATCAACATCCTCTTGCTTTGAGCGGGCAAGGGTTCCTATGAGTTGTCCTGTTGCAGGATTGATGTTTGGAATGGACTGTCCATCGATAGCATCAACAAAATGCCCTCCGATGAAATTCAATGCGTTCATGGATCCATCCCCGAGTCGTACATCCATCGGTCTTGGTCAGGATCCCATTCATCCCATGTCGGAATTGTTTCAAGGACATCGATGTACTGTTCCGGAACAATCCCAGGGACGATGAATGCCTTTTGGCGATGCAATGGATAAGGATTCCTCAAATCAATACCAAGGACTCCAAGAATCGCTCGAGCGACATACCACGTCGCTTGAGCGTTCCAACCATGGGCAATCTTGATGACAATACCGAGGCCATTTGGATAATCGGGATGTTCAATCGCAAGTCCGAGCAAACCATCAGCACCTTCTTTGGCGATGACAGAACCTTCACCAGCTTTTAGAATTGTAGAATCGAGACGGTTAAATCCACCAACAAGATCAGGATGACGAACCATCGCTTCCCATATCCAATCCTCATTTTTATCGCGAACCAGACCTGCGTAAATTTGTGCAAGTTCGGCAACCGTATTGGAAACTGTTGGCAGGCCACAGCCATCCTTGGCAATTCTCAATGGCGTCCAATCGTTGCCGATGAAGCGCCGAATTTGCGACATGTATGCCTCAAACACTTGATGTGTAGGCAAGGTATATCCTGCACGATTCCAACCCTTCTCTCGACAACCTCGGAGAATTGCAGCATGTTCACCCGAACACGTATGGTACCAACGCCGAGGTCGACGCACCTGACGGCCAAATTGAATCAATGGGACATCAAGGGGTGTTAACATCAACGGCCATTCTGATTCTGATAGCAACGATTGGGCGGCTGCAACGTGTTCTGTGTCACCATTGTGGCTCGCAACAGAAATTGCTTTCTGTTCCCAAGAAAGGTCTTCCAATTCTTCTACGAATGCCTTGAGCATGAATGGTTTCATCATCGAACGACCGTAACAAAGTACGTTTCCTCCAAAGGAATGAATCACTTCATCCCCATGCGACCAGGCAACTGCCCCATGTATCGTGGTCTCTGAAACGCCATTGCGTCGGTAATCGACCAAAGGCTCCCATGCGACATCTCTACCTGTTGGAATTCCCTCAACTTGCTCTCCTAACGGTGAATCAGGAAACAGTTCACTCCCTGGTTGGCCCGGTTTTACAGCAGAATGTTTGTGATGATTGATGCTCATTTTCAATCACCTCTGAGAAGTTCCTCAACACGAGGTGCTACTTTTTCCATGTAGGCACGCATGTTTCGGCAAACTCGATCACTGTCATGATTGAAGAAATCAAACCAAGCCATAACACGATCCTCTGGATGAAAACGTTGGACAAGTTGCTGAGCAACATCTTCAACATTTCCGATTAATGCATTCTGTGCAGCATTCTGAACCTTGTTCGGGTCAATGGTTCCTTCAAGTGCATTCCAATAAGCGCTGAGCGCCTTTTGAGCCTCATCATGCGCTGCTAAACGTTGTTCCTCTGGAGAGAGGCCTTGTTCATCGTTCAGGAAAACAAAACTCGTCCGAGGCATGTCCGAACGCTTCCAAGAACCTCCATCGGGATGGAAACAGGCACGCATTCGTTCGTGGGTCGCTTCAATCACTTCAGGTTGTGTAATGGAGAGATTAAACACGCGGACTGGGAGTATTGTGTTGACAAACAATTGTGCTTTTGGATCGTGTGTTCCTGCTACCAATACGAGTTTGTTCCTATCGAATGCGTTTGGAACAATTCGGATATCTTCGAAGACATATCGCCGATCGATCAAAATCTCATCATCGTTCGAATGATGCGCCTCTTGAACACGGTGCCAATCTTCATCACTTCTGAAATTCTGACGGGTTAATATCGTAGAGCGAACCGAATCCGAAGAGACTACGTCACCTCGCAAGAGACGGAGGAAGATTTCACTCGCCTCAAGAAAAATTTGACCACGTAAAGCAGGCCATGCGGCCTCTTCAACCGGTGTTCGAGGAACGATTCCATAGGGACGGGCCATGAATTCAAAACGTCCTGCTGAGAAACCGACATGGAGACGTCGAGCATCATTGTTGACTGCAAGGAGTTGCAACGTATTGGCGATTCGTTCCGCTTGAGCAATCGGTCCACCTGAGGCAAGAATTGACACAACAGCACTACCAATTTCAATCTTCTTTGTCCTTCGAAAAGATTCCATTGCAAGTTGTGGAAAATCCGTACAAAGGCCAACTTCACCTTGCCAATGTGGAACAACCGGTTTGGCGTTTAATTTCTGAGTCTCGGTCGAGAGGTGAGCTTGTGCAATCCATCCGACTCCAAAACCTAGCTCATCAGCACATTCCAGTTGCTGGAAGTAATTTCGCAGCATAGTTTGCTCATCTGGAATGTGCCCTTCAGCATCAGGAGTTTGGCTGATGGAAAAGAAAATGTCGTGTTCCATGCACCTCGCCTCTTCTTTTTCCTAAACGTCGAAGAACATAATTCGTTCGTACCTTACTTGACCTCATCTCCGAGAGACGTAAGAGCATGGAGTCGTTTCTTCAACAAGTCAGGAGCAGGAATTCCGAGTTGCATGAAAAGATGCATTGTGTCGGACAAGGAAAGAAGTGCATCATCGTAACGGGTTTCGATTTCTGCAAGATCTGCGAGCCCCCAACTTGCAACAAGATGTCCTGCAGGATGCTCAAGGCGTTTTGCAATATCGAGACTCTGTTCGTACATCTCTGATGCAGTGGCGAGTTCTCCGAGGCTGGCTTGAGCATGAGCCACATCGGCAAGAGCTTCCATGTGCAGCACATCGTTTTGCATGGAAATAGCGAGTTCGAGTCGACGTGTATCGTGGAGAATTGCAGAATCCCAGTCTTGACTCAATCGTGCGCATCGTGAAAGTACTGCAAGGCCATAGATGATGCCTTCCTTGTCTTCGATCGATTCTCGTAAGGTTAACGAGCGACGGACCGAAGTTTGGGCGGATTCCGTATCATCAATCGAGAGAAGCATAAGTGCGTGGTGATGCAGAACTGCTGCTGCAAGTGGGGCTCCGTTCTCGAGAGATTCGGCATGATAAGCGAGTTCTGCAATGTCGTCAATTGAACCAGAATTTCGTTTTAGAAATTCAAATCGAGCCCACCCTTTCTCGATATCATCCCCTGCAACTTTTTGAGCATGCTCAACTAAACGGTCGAGCAGTTGGTGGTCTCCAATGGATTCGACAAGTGGAAGAATTCCTAATGCAAGTGATGTGTTGATGGCTTCAATCGAACCTCCTCCCGTCAACATCTCGACGATTTCTTTCGCCTTTTCAGGCGATATCTCTTCCGTCATGATGTGACCAATTGGATTCGCGTCAAGAACCTATTGCTAAACAAGATTGCACCGTGATGATTCATAAGAAGGAGGACTATGGAAATCCATGGCACGGCATGATAACGCTTTGCAGGGCGTCATGCTTGTTGCATTGATGATACTCTTTCCAATGACCATTCAACTTCTTGTTCATCAAGATGAAAGTCCGTTGTGGAGGACGGTGTATGTCGAAGTTGAATCCGAGGATGAAGAGGATACTGAAGCACGATCAGAATCACGAAGTAGAGAAGATGTTGCCAGAATTGCAACCTTCAACATCAAAGTTTTCGGAGAAACGAAAATGGGGAAAACTGAGGTCATTTCCGAGCTTGTCAACATCACGTTGCGATATGATATGGTCGTCGTTCAAGAAATCAAAGATTTGGACCAGACCGTTCCGTACGATTTCCTGGATGCGATCAATGCGCAATCAAATGAAACATATGGGCTTGTTCTAAGTGAACGATCTGGACAACAAGACGACGATCAGAGTGGTCAAGAACAGTACGCATTTTACTATCGAATGTCCCGTTTTGTCGCTGATTCCGCTTGGTTGCACAACGATTCAGAACTTGATGAGTTCCAACGTGAACCATTTATTTCAACATTCAACCTGTTGTCAAAGAACGGTACGATTCTTGAAGATATTACCCTCATCACTGTCCATACGAAACCTGCAGAAGCTGTCAATGAAACGGCTGCATTGCACAATGTCATCGAGACATACCGGACAAACTCAAGTAATTCTGACATTATTGTCCTTGGCGATTTTAATGCCGATTGCAGTTACGCATCAACATATGAATTAAATCAACTTGAAATTCGTAGCCCAGAATATCTCTGGGTTGTTCCTGATTCAGCCGATACGACATTTTCAGAAAACACGCATTGTGCTTACGACCGAATTGTTCTGACAAGTGATGTTAACGACCGTTTCTTTGGAAGATGGGGTGTTGACCGAAACATGAGTAGTTCTGATGTGTCGGACCATTTCCCTGTTTGGTTCGATCTCGATATTGGCGAGGATGTGGAAGAATGATTCGACGGGCCTCCATTCCAGGCCGAATCAACATCATTGGAGAACATACAGATTATGCTGGAGGTTGTTCATTGGCCTTCGCATCACAACATCGACTTGTTCTCGAAGCTGAATTCCTTGATTCTGGGTTCTATGGTGATGAAACTGTAGTCGCCCTTTGGAAAGAGGGTGGAGGGCCTCCCGCTCGGCTTGAAATCGAGAGTTCAATACCAATCGGAAAAGGCATGTCATCTTCAGCAGCTTTGTGCTTGAGTATCGTACTTTGTATTCATGGAGACATGATCGACAAACAGGCTGCATGTTTGGAAGCGCAACGACTGGAACAGACCGTTTTGGGAACCCCATGTGGCCTCCTTGACCAGATGACAATGATGCATTCATGCAAAGACCATTGCACTTTGATTAATTTTTCAAATTTCGAGACAAAATCAATACCAATCCCAGAATCATGGATGTTCAAGATCGTCGATTCTGGCATTCACAGAACCCTACGAGACACCGATTATCGACACCATGAATCAGGTGAGGTTCAATCAAATCATGTCAGAAATGAAAATGCCCGAGTCGAAAAAGCAATCAGTTGCTCGAGTGAAAAGTTAGGTGTCTTGATGAACGAATCTCACGATTCATTGGTCATGCTTGGTGTAAGTACAGATGAAGTTGATGCACAAGTACAATCTCTTCAAAATCAAGAAGGAATTCTTGGAGCACGCATGATGGGAGGAGGTTTCGGAGGCATGATTCTGGTGCTTGTCGAAGGAGATCATGTTCTACCTGAACATCCGCTTGTTGTCCCTTCAAGTCCTGGTTTCGTTGAGGAACTGATCTAATTTTTTAAGCCGTTCAGGCGTACCCATATCCCAAAATCTCGTCGAATCAAGGTGGACATGAATTTTGTTGGATAGTGTTGGATAGATGGTGTTCTCCCAAGACCAGTGACCTTCTTTTCCATGTTCGAGAACGATGGATTTTTGCACCATTGAAGTTCCCGCTTCATATCCGTTGAACGTGGGATGAGGACCTTCTTGCTTCGAATATTCGACAAGACGACCGTTTGCATACTGAAGATTCAATACTTCATGTTCGGATGTGACAGTCATCGTCAATACTGATGCTTTGCTTCGATGAAGGTTAACCAAAGGAGAATATTCGATTGGGTGATAATCATCTCCCCACAAGAGAATGAATTCTTCCTCTAAAGCGTCTCTTGCGTTCCATAGAGCACCACCTGTTCCCAATTGCTCAGGTTCTTGAACAAACGATAACTCGATTCCTGGATGGGTAAATCCTTCAAACTGTTCCCCAAGATGACCAGTCAAAACAAGTGCTCTGTTGCAACCTTGACCTTTAACCCACTCAAGAATATGAGACACGATGGGTTTTCCACCAACTTCGATTAATGATTTGGGTGTATGTTGTGTTTTTTCTCCAAGACGCGTACCAAGGCCTCCTGCAAGAATAACAACCTGTGGCATACGGTGTGATTCCACAATTGATGCATACAAAGCACCGCTTTCTCGAAGTGTACGTTGTTGTGTATCGAAGTCGACATGGTACAGTCCAAAGCATTGTTCATATCCTTCTGCCCACTCAAAATTATCCATAAGGCTCCAATGGTAGAAGCCACGAATATCGTGTCCGTTGGCGATGGCTTCAGAGGTAATTTGCAAATGTCTTCGAACATGTTCTGGCCTCATATCATCATCATCATCAGCAACACCATTCTCGGTCACGATGATCGGAATTCCCAAGCCAGACACCATCTCGAAAGCGCGTTTTAATCCCTCAGCATACATTGGATATCGAAAATCAGTGCGTTCTTCCCATGGACGAATCAGAGGGTCAATCTCGACCTTTGTTGGCATGAAGGGGGTAGCAAGGAGATGGGTGTAATAATTGACTCCAATGAAATCGCTGCTTCCCTTGAGCCCATCGATTGCAACACTTCGAATTCCTGAAGGAGGTTTGAAGCGGCCGGTCTTCAAACCTCGAATCCAGCAGCGATTGAACATTCCATCGAGAAGTTTTGCCTGGAATCGATGCAATGGATTCCAAGCTCGGTATGGATCGAAGATGTTGATGTTTTTAACAAGACCAATCATTGACCTTGGACCATTTTTCTTCCCTTTCAGCGTTCGATAACATTGTGCATGAGCACGCATCAGGTTGAGAGATACTTGACGCGTTTTCTTGAAGGACCGAACACCAGGAGGGAATTCCCCGAGTACATAACCCATTGAAGCATACACTGCAGGCTCATTGATTGTGCACCACCATTCTACTCGATCGCTCAGAACATCAAACATCTTGGAACAAAATCGAACCCAATAGATGATGTTTGATTCGTTCTCAAAAGCACCTAAATCCTCCCACCAGAGTGGATTCGTGAAATGATGGAGTGTGACCATTGGTTGGATACCTTTTCCAAGCAGTTGGTCAACCAAATCACTGTACCAAGAAATTGCATCCTCATCCCATGCATCCATTTCTGGTTCGATACGACTCCATTCCAAAGAAAATCGATAATGGGTTACATTGAGGTTTTTGATAAGTTCAATATCTTGGTTTTTCCGATTCCAATGATCGCAAGCATCACCACTCAGTTGACCGCTTTTTGAATTGGGTTCGAAACGAGTCCAGTTGTTTTTATTCCCACCCTCGATTTGATGTGATGCGGTCGCTACACCCCACATGAAGTCCGGTGGAAATGCTTGACCGTTGAGAAGATTTGAATAATCAACATTACTCCAATCACGATGCTCTTCAACACCCATACGATCACTGAACTCTGGTCCAGGAACCATCACTACCAACGTTCCAGTATTGCAATTCAGTGCTTGCATCAACATACCAGCCCGTTTCACCTTGATTTGTTCCAGGAGCTGCCTGCATCACACCAACTTGCCCAGCTTTGGTCGCTAACTGCTGCCGTAGTTCATCAGATAGTTCAGGTCCAGATTGTGTTGCATCTTGTGGAGTTTCAGTATCCTTTGCCGATTCTTGGATGTCTTCTTCCTCAGACGCAGCCATTTCTTGCTCTTCGTCTTCCAAAATTTCCTCGAGATCTTCCTCTTCCCAATCCACATCCTTAGCGTTTCCTCGCCGGATGAGAACAACTAAGACTACAAAAATCATAATCAAAAGACCGATGATGATTGAAACGGCTGTATTGGTCGAACCAAGAGTGCCTCCGAGAAGTACGGATTCAACATCATAGAATTGCTGTGAAATCAATCCACTCCATGCAACAGTACACGATCGATCGGAGCCCGCCTCTTCAAGTTCGACCTCCCAGGTGTCCGATTGGACGTGAGATGCCTTTCCAGAAGTACAAGACAGACTTGTTTGGTCTGGATTTACTTCAACTCGGTTTCCTTGAGAATCTTCAGCCCAAACGGTGATGAGCGTCACTTCACCTTGACTACGCGTCTCATTCGTCATACCTGTTAGGATTCGAACCGGTTGGCCTGGGACGATTGTCAATGGGAGCGTATGTTCAGCATCTCCTTCAGCAATTTGAAGTTCGTAATCTCCACTCGTTTGGCCTGTAAGCTGCCAGAATCCGCGACCGCTTGATGAAGTTTCAAAAAGAACAAAATCGCCTGATGCGAGTTCTACATTTTCCGCCGGCGCTGTATTTCCGTGAACATCAACAAGTTCAACAAAGAGGTCGGTCGGAACACCTGCTTCAATGGTCAGGCCTTCATCAGCATCGGTCTTTAACGACGTACCTGTGCCTGGAATGACATTGACTCTAACCGCTGCGAAGACTCCGTCAGCATTTGCTCGAATTTCTTGTTCACCCGTTTCAGTAGGATACCATTTTCCATCAGCCATACGAATCTCAAGTGTTCGATCTTCTCCTGAAATAGTCCAATTCACTTCAACATGCGGTATATCGTTTCCATATGCATCTCTGAATTTTGGATCAAAGGCCAAGAAGGAATCTGCTGCAACTTCGGTACCAGATTCAGGTAATTCGATGAAAGCAAGTCGACCTGGATTGATGGAGTCCGACCATTGTGATTGGTGAACAATACCTGTTGATTCATCAAAGTATTCCGAAGTGAACCCAAGTGTTTCAATTTGTTTCGGCATAACGGTGACATACGAGTCAAAGACATCAACACTAGCCAAAAAGCCATCAGTTTGAGTAAAATTCGCATCCACTTGCCAAACATTTCCGAAGGAATCCATGGCTTCGTGTACCAATGCAAATTGGGAACCTGCCGTGACACTCAACTGGCTTGACGTGATGCGTGTCGTATCGACGGCCCCGTGCATAACTTCAACATTGAACGTCGCAGGAACATCAGAGTCAATTACCTGCATACTGTACTGACCCACCTTCCCTGGAGTCCAGTGAACCTCATCATCCACTTGAGAAAGCATACCGTTCGTTACGCTCCAATTTCCGATTGGGACTGGTACCGGTGAGGAAAATCCCTGAGAGTCCGTACGTACTGCTTCAAGCAGATAGGTCTCTCCAGACAGATAGACATCCAACTCTGGCGTTACTTGAATCTCAACGATTGAGGCGTCTGATGGAACGACTCGAATACTACTGTTTCCCCAAATCGATCCAGCTCGAACCGAAAGATTCCAGACACCGGGTGCAGATGCATAGTAATAACCAACGGGAGTGATCGTACCTTCTTCGACCTCCCAAAACTTGTTTCCGGCAAGAGTATTGTTCATCGATTGACCAAACGAGTCAACAAGTGCTGGATAGAGTTGCATCCCTTCTCCACTACGCAATACGAGATCATCCGGAAAAACAAACTCATGCGGTGCACCTGCAATCGCCTCCATGGTAACTCTTGCCTCCAACTGGTTGAAGCGTGCAACAACTTCGTACAATCCAAGTGAATCAGGCGTCCAAGATGGCGAACCTTGGCCAACGTAAGCACCATCGACAGACCAAACGATATCTTGCCCTGTCCGAGGATTCCCATGTGAATCAATCAAATTTGCCTGAAGTGTGAATGGCGATTTCGACCGTGGTTGCGCACTCGTGTTTATTTCGATGGATTGACCAAAACCTGCGACAACAGTGACAATAACAGTGTCGTTAAACCCACCATGCTCAGCACGAATGGTAATTTGACCTGCAGACCATGGGAAGAAGAGTCCATTCTCTTCGATGGTACCATTGCTTGCAGACCAACTGATCTCACCATCTACAACGTTGTTGAGAGCATCGTAAACTGTGGCTTCCATTTGCAAAACACCGTCTGATGAAAGGACGGTCGCTGAGGTCGAAATGACTACTTGAGCAGCAGGACCATTCGCAGAAACAGGAAGAGATGCAAATAAGGATGCAAGCAACAGACTACAGAGAGTAACTGCCGAAAGCCGCCTTTGCATTTCCTCACCTAACCCTGCCATTCAGACCAATCGCTTTGTCCCGATTCTCTGTAATACCACGTTTCATCTTCGCCTTGAGCCCATTCAGTTCCATCATCGTCAACACGATAATCTACCATCCAGCTTGTATCCTCTTCTTCCTCTTCATCTTGAGCAGGTTCTGATTCAACCGTCACTGGCGCAGGTCCTGTTGGCCCAGGTGCAGGCCCTGTTGGTCCAGGTGCAGGCCCTGTTGGCCCAGGTGCAGGCCCTGTTGGCCCACGAGTTGTTTTTGGCTCATCCTCTTCTTCATAATCGTAATCGTCATCATCCCAATCGTCATCTCGGGCTGAACGAATCGCCATCAAGAGCAAGGCAAGAACAACAACGACAACCAAAGCAGCGAGTACGCCACCGATGTAATACAAGGTTCCTCCTGCAGCAAAGAATCCTGAAAATGTACCTGTAACTTCTATTTCAAAAGCTTCGTTTACTTTTCCAGCTGAAACTGTGAGCGTTTGAGGTCCGCTTTCTACGGTGGTAACTGTCCAGACTCCCTGCCCTGTCGATTCGACGACAGCCCGTCCTGTTGCATCGATGCGAGCGCTCGATGGGACTGGGATTGGATTCCCAAACCGATCGAATGCTTGCACGGTAACTTCGATTGACCCTTGTTGTTCGACAGTCGTTGCAGACAGTTCGACTTCAATGTATTCGACAATCATCTCTGGTGAGATCTTTATTTGGAAGGAATTCGCAACACCTGAAACACCAGGAACCGAATATTCCATCAGGTGATCTCCCGCCTCTGATGCTTGATAGGTGTAAACACCTGTCATATTCTTGATAATTCGATCGGATTCTGAATCATCTTCGAGCCACTCAACATCTTGAGGGAAGGAGTTTCCGTCACTATCTGTTCCTGTGATGGTGATGTCTATCGATTCACCAGCATTTTCATCAAATGTATCGAGCGAATGGTCGATTGAAACTGCAACTCCATGCTCAACAGAAATTTCAACCGAGCGTGTGTAGTTGAATCCGTTGGTATTTTCAACAAAAGCGGATATTCGATAAGTTCCGACAGTTGTTGCCTCCCATTGATAGCCGTTAGCGACCAACTCTGCAGTCAAGTTGACGATTTCTCCGGAATCAGTATCCTCGAACTGCCAAGTCAAGACTCCATTACCAATTTCATTCAGGTCGCCATCACTTAACGAAGGATCGAAAGTAATCGATTCATCCGCAGTAATTTCCAGGTTCGTTCCCGTATCCCCGTTTGATGCAACCGAATCCATTGTGAAGAATTGTATGGTTCCTACAGATACTTCAACACTGACAATCTCGCTAAAGAGTTGCCCGTTTGAGGTGTACTCTGCACGAATGACGTAAGCCGTTGAAGAGGCTAGAACAGGTCGGAATTCGGTCTCGTCCGAAAGTGGAACGCTGAGAACGTTCTGGTCGTACCAATCAGGGTGGGCGATGGTCCAGTTCACATCAATTGTCCAACGGTTACCCTTTGCATCGGATGCTTTTGCTTTGACACTGAATGTATCATCTGCCGTCATTGCAAACGTTTCTCCTGCAGCCTCTTGGGCTTCAACCAAGAGAACCATATCAACCATGACACCTTTGGTAACATTGATTGTAATTGATCCAGTGATGGTTTCATATTGTGCAACGAGAACTCTACCACCTAATCCAATCGGAGTCCAGTAAGAAGGTTGGTTGCTTGTGACATTCATTACACCGTCATCGACAGAGGTCCAATTTGCAAGCGGAAGATCAACAGGAAGACGATTGCCTTGGATGTCAATCCTCGTTGTGTTGAGGTAAACGACCTCATCAGCAGTAATGTCCCATGATGAAGGGACAATCTCCAATGATGCCATCTCACCATGACCAGTTTCAATCGCAATGGAATCAGACAGTCCAATCGTAGATGTGACTGAAAGTTGCCATGAACCAACCGTGTCGGCGAAGTACATGTTGCTTGATTCAGTGTAAACACCATCATTTACAGAGTATGAGAGTGTACCCGCTTGAGTTAATGGAATCGTGTTTCCAAATTGATCGTATAGTGTTGTTGTAATTTCACATTCTGTTCCGGCTGGAATCAATCCAACACAACCGGTCAAGACAATGACGGTTGGAGCACCGAGTTCAACAAGTACGTCGACAACAATGGATGTGGAATCCCATGAGACCGTTACATTTTGATTTCCGGCAGCATAGGGCTGGAAAACGTCTCCAAAGGTACCTCCCATTGAACCATTACTCGGAGTATAGGTGATGCTTTCACCTGGTACGACGTTTCCAAATTGATCGACAACTATCGCTGATAGTTGCAGAGTTTCATCAGCTGTAATCGTCGCTGTGAGTGGTGTGACAATCAATTCAACCGGCGCTCCAGGCTCCACTGTTACAGTTTCATCTTCACAAACTACTCCAAAGCAAGCAGTAATCGTGTGCGTTCCGATGAACGATGGCGTGAACAAACCGCTTGAATCAATCGTACCGTTGCTTGCAGACCATGTTACTGGCGCACCCGCCAGAAGTGAATTGTAATCATAGGTAGAAGCGCTGAATTGCACGGCTGTGTCCGCGTCAGTGGTTGTTGCACTCGGTAGGATAGTGATGGAATCAACGTCTGTATAATTCATCATCAAGAGCGGACGCTTCGACAATGTCGTATCGCTGTTATCTGCAAAGTCTGCTTCCATCCAGCCTTGTACAGGCGTACCAATGATGACCCAACTGTGAACGCCATCAATGTACATCATGCGGTGACCCAAATTGAACCAAATTGTCGTATCAGTGGCTTGTGAGGCGCTCATGTAAACTGAATCGATTGGTGTTGCATCATAGTCAACACCGGCTTGCATACCGGAAGCTGCCCATGAAGTAGTTCCAGTACCATCCCATGTCGCTAATGTCTCCGACCAACCAGTCGTAATTACCCGATGTACTGTAAAGTTCATTCCCGTTGCCCCAGCTCCTGAATTCAAATCTTCAAGATACATACCCAAACTCACTGAGTGTACATTCATGCTTGGATTGAATGGAATTTGACCGAAGTCAGCACTGAGCAATAAGCGGTATTCATCTTGTGAGGCATCAACACCAATGACATTGGCATTACCGTCAAGATTTGTACTCGCAAGACCACTAAAGATGGAAACGTCCTGAACATTAGTGTGTGAAAGTTCTTCGATTTCATTTCCAGTTTGGAAGTTATAGGTCCATGTATGATCATTGTTGTCCGATGTCTGTGGATCACCGACTCCAACAATCCAACGAGACGAGGAGGGTCCTGGAATTGATCCATTCACAGCTTGTACCCACCATTCAAAGGTTGAACCTGGGGCGACATTGTTCGCAAACGTGAAACTGGTTCCTGTAATCTGGCTTGATGTCGCCGATTTGAAAGTGTATTGACCTGTAGCGTTTCGTATCGTTACAACATACCCAGTAGCATCGGTTACAGCGTTCCATGTCAATGTCGGTTTGTCGACAGAATCCAGTAAGTCCGCTGAAGTATCGTAAAGGATGTCACCATCAGCCGGAGAGAGCAGTGTTGGTTGACCCGGTGGTACGATTCCGTCGACATTATCGACATAATCAATCACCAAGGTTGGGCGCCATGCTGCATTTGTTGCTTCGCCTGATGCGAATGTATGCAGTGTTGTTGCAGAACCAACGACGGCAAGTTTGATGCTGAACGTTTTATTTCCATTTGCTATATTCGACTGCGCAAGCGAAGTTATGTCCCATTCAAGCCAATCAGTTGCTGGTGATACAGACAACGTTGAACGAGTGATTTCTGCGAGATTGCACGTAGGTGGTTGATTCGCAGTTACAGTATTCTCACCGAATGAGGAACATGCATGAGCGCTGACGGTTAACGGAGTGACTCCACTCACTTGTGTTCGATACAATCGGAGTATTGTCGAGGTCGGAGTCATAGCATTTGGCCATGGCATTTGCGATAAATCAAATTCAATGAAAATTTCATGGTCTCCAGATGAACCTGTACCCAACTTAAGTGTCGCAGAGCCCCCATAATTGGTGTTCGATGTGGAGGATACTGTATGTACATCGGGCGCTGCAGGTAACAATCCTGTCTCGCTAAAGATAGAACCACTTGAAAGATTGACTGTGTGATTTCCTGCTCCATCATCGTAGCCCTGATCGTCTGGAACTCGGAATGTGTTCACTTGCGACCACTCCCCGAACCGGAAATATTTCTCTTGGACAATTTCTTGGTAAGATAAGACACGCCAGTAAATCCAATTATCTGATGCAGTAATGTTCGCAACAGTAATTGTAGAGTTTGCCGGATCCCAAGTAATATTTTCTTTAGTATATGGATTCGATCCGACAACTGATTCACAATTGAGGTCGTAAATCATTCGAGCATCGGAAGCGGAGCAGATGTAGAACCCACTTTCATTGGTTGAAGGTGGCGTCCACGACAGGTTCACATGGTCTGCTCCAGATGGTCTTGGAGAAGAGTAGTTCCAAACAGTTGTTGCATCAACTGGCAACAGTCCCGTAGGGCTCGAGTCGACATATGCGTTGGTCATCCGGTAGGTAATGTTCAGGGAAGGACGTAGCGCTGTACTCGCTTCGTTACTCGAATAAAAATCGATGCGGCCGTCAACACTGCCGGAATCTTCCTCTGCCTGAACAAGTAAATCAAGCGTTGTTGCTCCACTCGCAACTGCCCGTTGCAGCAGAACTGTGAGATCCCCACGGTGCGATGCATCTGATGAATCGATCATTGATGCTCCAAAGGGAATATCGGTATCGGATGAGTGGTACGCTCCAGGAGAGTTCCATTGCGTCGAACTTGTTGCATTGTTCCAGTTTGCATCACCATCAAAGGCGGTGTTGATTGAGGATGAACTCCACCACACCTTGCCATAACTACTCGACTTCGTGTTCAGTGTGAAGAACGCATCCATAATTTCGTAGGTTCCGTTAATCGGTAACTTGGTCAAATCAACTGATACAATGAATGAGGAACGTTGAGATGTGCCAGTGTTGTATGATGAACGCCCAACGCTAATGGTTCCTGAGTTGTAGAGGTTTGAATTAGGTACAACGGAATCAAGTGTTGTATCTGTAACGAATCCTGACGGTTCGTTAAGGTCCGGCAGGAACCCGCCTTCTGTGACGTTGATGTAACCCCACGTACTGTTGATTTCGTTTCCAATATCGTTCGGAATATGGAAGACGGAACTTGTTGAGCGAGGCCCAAGCATGCTGTTGTTAATCGGTTGAACAAACCAGCGTATGCTCTGATTCGTGGAAAGGTCATTTGGAGGTTGGAACGTTTGATTTTGCACGTCAAAGAGACTCGAGTCTTGTCTTGAGTCGTACATTGTGAAACCTTCCATAAGGTCAGCCTCGTCGTTTTGAATAAAAATCCTCCAAGCGTCAATGTTTGCAGAGTTACCATGCGTCCATGAGATGGTTGGTCGAGTTAACGGTTCGGGGACATGTCCGGTTGAATTCCAAGCAATTGATCCATCTGTCGGCAAAGCATTGCTTGCTGCAGAGCTTGGAATCGGTGCCAAACCATCACTCCATGTTAGATTCAACCATGGACGATCGGAAATTGCACCCTCAGTGCTTGTGAATGTAATGAGCCCAGTGGAAGAATCGCTCGTCATCAATGCGATTGAAAGATAAGAATCGCCGTTTGCAATGGCTGCTTGAACAAGTTCTGTAACGTCCCACTCCATCCATGCGCCTGTCGATGATACGGCAATATCGCTGAGTTGGCCCACATCAGAACCTACTGCTCGGCCACCATCAGCGGCCCAACTGTTGGTTCCATCGTACGAGGAATTGTTCACTTGGGTCGTCCAAGGTTGCAACACTGGCCGGACCGCCACGTTCACATTGGATCCCGAACCTAATTGAGGGAGAAGCAAAAGTTGTGCATCGACAACTCGAGCATTTGATGGGTTTGGAATTTGATTGAGCGGTATATTCAGTAATGCACTCGCATTATGGCCACTGGACAACTTTCCTACCTTCAAGGATGATGAAGAGGAATGATTTTGCTGCCCTTCAAATCCTCCATCGGCAAGCCAAGTATCAATAAAGTGAGGAAGTTGCAAGTGCGGCAATGCATCATTGTGACGTATTTCTACAGCGGCCTTGGTCGAGGAAAGGTTCCACGTTGTGAGTGAAGGAAGTTGGAAATGGAAACTGTTGGACCAATTTCCAAGTTGGTTGGTTGAGGAGATGGAACGGACTCGCCAATACCAGGTCTTACCATCTGTCAAATCCGAGGTTGGGGTGTAGGATTTGTTGAGGAGATCAAATCCAGAATTTGACCATGATGTGACGATGGACATATCACCACTGTTGAAGGTGTCAACGGTGTCCATTTGCACTGCGTATCCATCCACAGTCACTGCTGATGAATCAGTCCAATTCATTGTCGGACGATAAATGGGTTCAGGATTAATTCCATCTTTTATGCTCCAAGAACCATTGAGCGGTGATACTGGCACAGGTTCATTTGGAATTGCATTTGAACCTGGAACATAGACAAACGAAAGTTCAGGACGCTTAGCATCAATTCCAGAACCGCTGTGAAGAAGAACGTCTCGTGTTTGTCCACTACCCACTCCAATGATTCCAAGAATAAAATCAGCAGAGTGATTGTCCCGCATTGCATTTTGCACTGCGAGCGTTACGTTCCAAGTGGCTGAGGATGCTGAAGTGAACCCTGACCCAATGGTCGTGGTATCGAGGAGTGAGCCACGATCTGAACCTTTTGCTCCTGATGTTGACCAGGAGTTGACGCCATCATACGTGGACCATGTTGCCCCATCTTGAGTCCAATTGTTTCTCATATTTTCCCAAGCACCAACAATTGGTATTCCCGTTGGGCTTTCTTGAAGATACATCTCAAGTTGAGCAGATTCAACTGCGTAACCCGTTGGCAAGAACGTTGTTGAAAGATCACATCCAAACAAAATCGTGGTCTCTGTAGGGGTGGAGTACGTATTGTAAGAGACCTGCAATTCACTTCCAGAACCATAGTTTGAATTGGAGAAACCTGAATCGATGTAAGCATCAGAACATTGAGGATAGAGGCCATCCGAACTTGCATTCCCTTGCTTCAGGCGGAATTCGTAACGATCCCCTCCAAGCCAAGTCGAACTGATTGCACTGATGAGGAACGATGAATACGACCATTCCCCATGACGACCATTCGCATCAACGTGAAGCATTCGCCAATAGTACATATGCCCTGTTTCGAGACTCTGGTCACCAGTGAAGGTAAATTCTCCATCAGATGCAACAAAATCATTGTCGTTGCGTGTGTCAATTCGCACAACTCTGTCGTGAAATGACGATTCTGTTGACAACTCAAGAATCATATTATACGTTGAGGAGGTAGATGACTGCCAAGCAATTGTTGGCGTTTGGTTACCAGTGAAGTTATGTCCTGATTTGTTCCATAACGTCTCTTCAGGCGACGGGGAAGTAAGAACTGGTGAAACGCTCACTGCAGGTGACCAATCGTAGGTGATGAACAGTTTTGGTTTATCAATGAGCGAAGAAGTTTCAGAAGTGTGGAATTCAATTGAATCAACGCTCCCACTTGTGTATG
This sequence comes from Thermoplasmatota archaeon, assembly GCA_036019775.1. Taxonomy (GTDB): domain Archaea; phylum Thermoplasmatota; class Poseidoniia; order Poseidoniales; family Poseidoniaceae; genus MGIIa-L2. The sequence continues at coordinate 1,578 of JAYXXD010000011.1, read as the reverse complement.
CTCCATTTTCAGAACGTGCTGTCATAGCAAAATCGATGGGGCCCGTACTGTTGCTATCCAGATGCTGTTGTAGGAAGCTTGTGACATCAAAAGCGAAGTCATCGCCTCCTTTTGCACCATCGACAAATGAATCTGTGGCGATTCCGATATAGTCTCGACCACCATCGCTCCAAATTTGACCTGAATCTGGACGGCGCCAGGTAACTCCTGTTTCATCCCACAAATCAACGGTGTTCATTTGATGAAGAGCAAGGGTCGGCGTTCCTGAGAAAGAAAGGCGGGTGAGATTCAAGGAAGCATCGAGGATTGTTGCATTTGAATGCAAGCCTAAATGATCAAAGTTCAATCGAACGTGTGATATCGACTCCCGTGATGAAGTAACTTGAGTCTTCATCGTTGCAGAGGAACCGTAGTTTGTATTTTTGTTGTCCTCGTCGACATACGTGTCAACGATAAAGTCGAAATCTGCATCCAAATCATCATGGCCAACAATTAGAGAGGCTGTGCCATTATCATTGAGAATTACATCATGAGATGGCAAGAAGAAATACCCGTTCGTCCATGAACCAAGCCTTCCAGTTGAGTCCATTGCTCGCATCCGGTAATGCATTTCAGTTCCATTGTTGAACGCATCAGATTGTGGAATATTCAGCGAACCCGTCGCTCCAGAAAATGAAAAAATGGGCGATTGTACGTAGGAGTTGTACAACCAGTCATAATTGTCTTGAACATCTTTGAAATCCTCATCAAGAGATAACTGAACTTCAGCCATCACACCCGAGTAACCGTCCCAAGTCATGCTCGGAGTTAAATCCGCTGCGAGGTAAAAATCACCAGTCATCAATGGCATTCCATCATCGATAAAATTCGGAGAAATGAGGCCACCTGCACCAACTGTTGACGATGGCGTTGAATCAACAATCAGTGTTGGATGATTCGCTGCGTTCGGCCCCTCGCTCATGGTACAATTGTGCTGAGAGCCATGGGCTGAAATGACCAAATCAAAATGCGATGCACCCGTAGCAACACCATCCTGGACGAGGGACGTTACATTCAATTGAAACGTATTGGAACCCCCTGTTTGACCGATAGGAGGAGTCACAGTAGGCGGCTCCCAATCCGTTCGATCACTGCTACCTTCTGCCCCGTTCGAGCCCCAAGCAGTCAAGCCATTTCGTGTGAACCAAGTTGCATTTTCATCCCAAGTCGTTTTTGTTGATGCGGGATAGATTCCAAGAGAACTTGTTGCTGTACCGGCAGAACACACCATCTCCAATTGAGCAGAATGAATTCTGTCGGAGGACCCGAAATTGTTTTGGAATGACATGAGAATACGGCCCTCACTGTTCCCAAAAACTCCAAGCAAACCCGTACTGTCAGTCGAATAGGAGGATGATGGATTCGCTGAATCGATGTAGGTGTCGACTGCAGGATTCACATTGGTGATCACATGTTGGACAGAAGGTTCCTCCTCCAAATATTCAGGTGCTGGGAAAGCGGATGGAACGAAGACGTCCGCAAAAAGGAACATCAACATCAGAATTACTGCAGTGAGGACATTTCGGTTCGTGGCATCGT
>JAYXXD010000010.1:0-36963 GCA_036019775.1 Thermoplasmatota archaeon | reverse complement strand
TACATACAATTGGGAGGAGCCGCTTTCGAAAGGACGAAGGATGCGACATCCCGTGCATGCATTGGCCTTGAATTATGCCAACTTAAACACCACGGAGTGGCATTGCTGCTCTCATCCTCATTTATGGAATGCAATCGGTAATTGCCCGAGTTCCATCCATTCAAGATACAGCAAATTCTTCATCTCCATCCGTGCTGCATGACGCCACCTTTTGCGCATGGTTCTTTCTGCTGTTCGACTGGGAATTGGAGCAGGTGAAAATCTACAATTCGATTGATTGGATTCGGGTATTGGTGAATCCTCCCATTCAACACCCCACAAAATCAACCAATCTGGTGGAGCAACTCCGAAGTCAACTTCGATGTCAGGTCTTGCAATGGCTTGTTGCACATCATCAGTGGTGATTTCCCCTAGGGCCAAGAGATGGAGAGCCATGGCAATCCGTCGAACCTGATTCCAAAGAAACGCTTCACCAATAATTTCGAATCCAACCGTTCGCCCATCAACAACCCATGGACTGCACGAAAGAATGGTTCGAATCGGATTTTTTCCCGGTTCTAGGCGAGCAAAGTTCCTCGCATCGTAAGTTCCTTCAAACAGTTTCAACCATTCGACGAACACCTTGCCGGGATCTCTCCAGAATTCAATCCCTTCCAATCGGTAACGATAGATTCGATGCAACGCCATTCGTGGATTCCAATCCATCGCAACCTGACGAACATCGAGGAATGAGATTTCATCCGGAAGCAAGTCATCAACTGCACGCACAAATTTCCGAGGTGTGATGCTCTCCCAAAGAGAGGTAGCAACTCGAACCGTTCCACCGTTCAAGCGAACATGGACTCCTGCATCTGTACGACTTGAAAGAACCAGATTGTGTTCGTCTTCCTGTTTTTGAATCCATCCAAGTTTTTGGAATGCGTGAATCAACTCGCCTTGAACTGTACGCACATCAGGTTGAATTTGACTACCATGAAAGGCGTCACCGAGGTAGCCAATTCGAAAATGCAGACGAGTTTCTGCATCCGACATAGGCGAGCCTCAATCTTCAGAAGTGAGGATTTCCACTGCTTCTTCAGGAGTGTAGCCAAGACCTCCAACTGCCCATATCAAAGCTTGCTTGACCCACGGTTGAACCATTGGATTCGCTTTCTCAGGATCGATGACTTCAATCGTATCAACGATGTTTCGCGCAGCCATGTAAAGTACGTCATCCGTTGGAATATCTGCCATCTCGAGACGACGGCTGTATCGTTGAAATTCCTTGACTGCTTGAGGTACACGACGACATTCGAGCGCAAACGAGGCAAAATCTGCGATGTACTCATCGTTTTCCTCATCCAATTCCATTGCTTTTTTGTACGACATCATTATTTTCGTACCAGGGACAACATCATCTTGTTCTTCCATGTTGAGCATGTTTGCAAATTCAGCATAGGTGTGCTGAAGTATAGCATTATCACGATTGGAACGAAGTTTACCATCCAAATTTTCAACAGCACCTTTCAGATCACCAGAGCGGAATAGTTCCATTGCTTCTGCCATTATGTCTTCACTCATGTTTCTCTCTCCATCACGACCAAAAATTGGGGGTTCTTGAAGACAGCGGTTCATTCCGTTCCTTCTTCATTTTGTTTGGTAAGAATTTCAGCAAGGTTATCCAACTTTGTTGATTGACTATGTTTCTTATGCATCTCATTCAACAGAGTTTTTGTGTCTTCCCAGCCTCGAATTTTGTAAAAACAATGTTTTGGATCCGGTCGAACGGTACGAATCGTTCGCTGGTAAAACAACAGAGCAAAAAACGACTTGAGAAAACCCTTTCCTGCCTTTTCAGCAGCCGTGTCGTTCTCGTTCTCAGATACATTCGGTGATATTCCAACACTTCCTCCTACAGATTCTTCAACAATTCCAACACCAGAATCGGTTAGGATTGTAAGCGTAGCAAACCCAGTCATGGTTCCAAAGGGTGTGCGCTCAACTTGGACCTCTGAGATTCGATCGAAGAGAATTCGGCGGTGGGCTCGACTGAGTAGGAACGCGTGTTTGAAAATAACCGCGTTACTTGTGATCGCATAATCAAAACTTCGCTGATAGTAAAAGACCAATGCCCAATACGTCATCGTCAAGGCCAAACCTGCAACGAGGAAATTGTACTTGAATCCAAAGAATGGTTCAACGTCTGCGTCCGAGAAAAGGTCTCGAATTAGAGCGATGAATCCATCGATTTGGATGATCACTGGCAGGAAGGTTGCAAGAAGCAACCAAACGGTGACCCACTTTCCAGATGTTGAAGTGTTCATCATCCTGTTAAACCATGTGATGGTAGCCATTACCAAGACAAATCCGAAGGGGAGTTTCGAGCCACCTAGCTCCATTACCCAGACAATAAATTTCGCAAAACCACCAGAATCATCGTTCAAAAGAGAGTCTGGTTTCCAAAAGAGCAAGTGAATTCCAAAGACGATCAAACCTAAGACGTACATTCCCATGAAACCGACTGGACTTGGCGATTTGGTGAGAAGTACTTCCTCGCCTTCGATGAGTTTGAAGCGATTTTTCATTGCCTCATCATTTGACATTTTTTCTGATTTCTCAGCCACGTCATTCGCTGTATTTTCAGTTTCTCCAGATTGAACCTCGTCGTCGCTCATCTTGTTGACCCGAAGTCGTCTCAACCCACAAGCACATAAGCCCTTTGCCAGAATTTGAATGGAAAATGGGTCATTCCACTAATGCAAAAGGCCCCAACTGTGTTCGGCATTACCACGAATCCACTCATACATCGACTCTTGACGCACGCCATGCTCATCTTCGATGGAGAGCGATTCTACCTCAAGCGGATATTCGTTGTAGGTCAGGTGGGACCAAATTCCTCCTCGCGTCGGTTGATGGAAGTCCCAATAAGCCCGAGCAATGGCACGAACTGAGACGCGTATCTTGGTTCTCCCATTCTTGAGATGAATTTCAAATTTCGGCAGATTATTCTCTTGTTTCAACTTTTCAACCGACACCATTCGAAACCGTTCGCTCCTCCCATTTTGAGCATCATGAAACAATCCACCTTGACTCACAGCGATATGGGACACATCACGGCGTTTCCAAGCACGAGGGTCGCGACTGAGGATAGTCGTTGAGACATGTGGCAAAAACCAATCCAAATACGAACCATCTGAGAAGTGAAGAACACCCCAATACCACGGTACACTTGGTGCTTGAACACAGACTTTCTGGAAATAAGCAGTTCCGTTAACATCAGCACCATCGATTGTTCCTTTGACCTGTGTTCCATGAAGTCGAAGAATGTCATATCCTAACGAGCCGAGATAGGTTGCTGTTGCTTCTCGAGCCGTCGACATCGCTGGATTCCATGGCGTCATTTCTAAGCGAATGGATTGCACTGCCTCATGATTTAAATCAAGATTGAGCCAGAATTTTGTTCGATCTGAATGCATACCCATTGAACAATCGTTCCCCAGTAGCGGCACGACCGCTCCACCACCCTGACCTTCCGTCCCTGGCCATGATGAATGGGTTGAAGGGAGGACGATCATATCGCAAACTTTTGCGATGATCTCGTCATGCATGACCGAGCCGTCAAACCACCATGCGCAAACCATTCCATCAATATGAATTCCCCCTTCATCATCAAACCCAGGCGTCCCTTTTGGTTTCCATTCAACATCGTTGATGTGAACCACATCGTTCTCCTTGGTCGACCAGAGAACCATCAGTTGTTTCCCGGCTTTCGGATGTTCATCATCATCAAGCATCACGAGCCACCACCACCAATCCCATGTAAGGTGTTGAATAGGTGGCCGTTGATTCAACGTCCATAGAGTCGAAAAATCACCTTCAAAGGACTTCATAAAAAACCCTCATACGATCTCTTTGGACTTGAAAATCAATTGCCCAATGAACCAGAAAAACATCGCTTGGAAGATGAGCACGACGGTGGAAACTATGGTAGTTGCATAAGGACCCATGCCCAATCCAAGATCGGACTGTGCCCATTCCAAAGCAGCATATCCTGGTAGCTCATTCCCGCTGATGAACAAAAACGAATCTGTATTGTTTGATCCACCTGCCCAAGAACCAGCCTCTGTGAACATTGCCATATCAGGCCAAGCCAGATAAGCCCCAGAATCAATGATGCTCATTGACCATCCTACAACCGACATACGTAGGAAACTTGACTCAGGAACGGACATTGAAAGAAGAGCCATCCCGAGCTCCCATGCTGCAATTGGTAAGGCAAGAATGATTCCATATTTCCACAATACTCCAAGGAAAGCAAACAACATACCGTATACCAAAGTTGCAAGCAACGCAGCGATGAGGATCGAAAACCACACGCCGAGGTCTCCAAATCTGTAGAACTGATCTCCTGGACCCATCAATCCAGACACGATTGCAAGAAGGGTACAAATTGCAAGAAGGTAAGGCCAGACTATGGCAAGATAACCGAGCATACGGTACAGAAAAATCTCACCACGAGCAATCGGTTTCGCAGTCATGTACTGCATTGTGCCTGAGGTCATTTCATCTCGAATCAATCCAGTAGCCAAGAAGAGAGGAATGAAAATACTGAGCAGGAAAACAAAACCAAGTTTCCCGATGCCAAGGATGAAGGCTCGATGCTGGGCTTCCTTTCCATATCGATCTTCATCTGGATCCTCGTCGACGTTCGGGTCTGCGAAGATCAAATATGTGCCACTTATTGAATCGTACCGTAGAACAATGTTGCACGGTACACCATCCCCATTTCCGTCTTGTTGACTTGGCAAAAGTCCTTGCTCTAAGCAATCACCATCATCATCAAAACCAGTTTGAATGGACGTAGCATCTGAATAATCCCAATCGTAATCATCTTCATTGATGTACATTGATGCAGGCTCGGGCTCGATGGAAGCATCAAGAATTCCGGGATGTGAAAATTCATCGTAAATATCGGTCCCATACTTCAATTCCTGTCCGTTGACATACCCATCCCCATCCCAATCAAAAGAATCACCATCGTTGTCAACAGCTTCAATATCTGTATTCATCGCATCGATGTAAAAGAGAAGTACGACCGAGATTGCTAGGAAACCAACGCCTAGAACAACCCATGTTGAGAGGCGAGTTCGATATTGGCGGATAGTGAATTCAGCAATAGCAGTCGCCTTACGATCAAGGGAGGTCCAAATGGTCTCACCCCGTTTTTTGTCCATGATTATGCACCTCCTGTAAGGTAACCCAAGATTGACTGTAAGTCATCATCAGGGTTGTTAATTACCATGACATCATGTTCATTATCAACAATGATTTTTGGTAAACGCTTGTGAAATTCACCGAGATGGTGAGTGAAAATTTTCAGTTTTGTCGGACTGGGAAATTGCAGACCATGTACAACTTCAAGGCTGAGAACATCCCTTGCTAATGATTTTGCATCACCGCATTCAATTTCTATCGTATGAGGGATGTTATCAAGTTGCTCACGGATTGCATGGAGATTTCCTATTGCAAGCAATTTGCCATGATGCAGAATAACAATCTGTTCTGTAATGCGTTCAATTTCAGAAAGTATGTGGCTGCTCAATAACACGGTTCGACCCATGCGTCCAAGCTCTCGAATGACATTCATAATCGTGGTTCGAGCTAATGGATCGCATCCTTGCAGTGGTTCGTCCAAAATGATAAGATCAGGATCGTTGACCAACGCATGGGCGATTTTGGCTCGTTGTCGCATTCCCTTTGAATAGCGACCAATTTTCTTGTGCATGACATCCGTTAACCCGACAAATTCGAGGACGCGTTCCGCTTCTGTTTTTGCTTCATCCCTTGTTAAACCGTGAAGTCGTGCAAATGTCGAGACAAACTCATGTGCAGTCATCCAATCGTACATGTTTTCATTTTCTGGAACATAACCAACTCGTGCATATGGTGCTGGATTTTTCCAAGGATTGGTACCAAACAATCGAACCTCTCCTTGGGTAGGCTGAAGTTTTCCCATGAGCAATTTAAACAGCGTCGATTTTCCAGCACCATTTAATCCCAAAATGCCTGTGACTCCACCACTGATTGCCAGAGAAATACCTCCAATGGCTTGATAGCGCCCATATGTCTTTGCGACATTATTGAACATTACAACAGGTGCTTCAGGTTGTGGAACCCACTTTTGTTCCTGTGCTTTTCCTTCCTGTGCGAGATCAGGTATCATTCACGAGTCACCTCCATGGATGAAACTCGTACACTCAACACATACAACGCAATTGCATTGATTGCTACGACAGATGCGAGGGACCATATCCAAGGATGATCGTACATCACATTGGTTCCTAACAGGGCTTGTCCAACATGGGCAACAGAATCGTATGGAGAGATGAGATAAAGGATGGAGCGATCGAACAATCCCTCAACAATCGCTGCGAGTGTTTTTGTTCCCAATAAGAGCGCAAGAAGGGCAATTCCAGGAAAAAATTTCCCTCGGGAAACTGAAGAGAGTGCAAGGCCAATACTCGTGTAGGTTGCAATAAGGAGGAATGCGCAAAACAAGGTTGTCAAGAACAATGGGAACGTGTCCAAAATCCAAGCCCAACCTCTACCCATTGCTAAGATATCGACAAGATAGTACAAGAACAACGTTCCAATGATGATGACGGATTGAATTGTTGCAACTGCAAGATACTTCATTCCAACATAGTCAAAACGGTTGATTGGCCTTGAGAAATAAAGAGCACTCGTTCCATTCGATCTATCCTCAGAAATGACACCTCCTACCAGTAAAGCTGCAACCAATGGATAAAACAACATATTTCTCGGGAAGAAACCGAGTACGTGCCCATAGAGATTGTTCCGACCTACACCCCACAATTCGTACAAAGTTGGTTCTCCAATGACAGCGAAAAGAAGTGTTAGAGCAACATCGGTCATCGATGAGATCAGAACAAAAATGAGAACGAGTTTTGTCGGTATACCCCACGGACGGTGTCCTTTGCGAACAATACCGAGGACATGATGACGAAAAATAGCCCAGTTTCGCATCCAACGTGGATTCAGTTGACCTTGCCATGGGACGTACACTTGCTCGAAGACTTGTCCGGTTTGAGTAACGGGTTGGGCGACAGCTGCTTGGTCGGTTGATTCAGAGCCCCAAGCTGCATCCATGCGACTCTGCCCAGTCACAGGCGCTGAAGCATCGACAGTCGAACCCTCAGTCATGCTCCAGACCCTCCCATTGATTCCGGTGCGTCGACTTTTCTGGCTTCGATGGGTGAGGAGAGCAAATCTTCGCTCGATTTCACTCCATAACCAAAACGTTCCATAATGACGATGAAAAGATCTTCAAGTGATGCCTCGTATTCGTGCATTCGACGTACCTGGGCACCAGTCTCGGCAGCACACTTCAGGATTCGATGTGTTGTTTTCTCGCCATCGTGTCGAATACGCATCATTCGTCCTTCTCGACGCACCTCAAGCCCTTCTTTAGAAAGCGCGGTTTCAAGTTCGTTTGCCTTACCCCATACATGGATTTCTATTTCACGATCAATAGCTTTCAAATCTTCTATTCGGCCTTGAGCAGCTAATTTCCCTTTATGCAAAAGAACGATGTTTTGGCATACCTGCTCAACATCATCCATCAAATGACTTGCCATCAAAACAGATCTGTTTCCAGCATTGACCATGTTCGAAAGCGTGGTCAGCATGGCTTGTCTTGAGTCAGCATCAAGACCGTTTGATGGTTCGTCGGCAATAATCAATTGAGGGTCATGAATAATGGAACATGCGAGTTTTGTGGCTTGCTTCATACCTGTTGAAAATGACGAAATAGGACGATAGCGCAATTCTCCAAGTCCGACATATTCCATGGCCGTGTGTGCTCTGGACATTGCGACAACTGGATTCATTCCCAGCAATTCGCCACTGTATCGAACTTGATGAATGGCATCCATTTCGTCATCAAGTGCATCGTATTCGGGCATGTAACCAATCTTGGAACGAATAGCCAGACCTTCAGTTCGGATATCATGCCCAAGAACACTGCCTTCGCCAGAGGTAGCCTGAATCAGTCCCAGAATAGTTTTGAAGAAGGTGGATTTTCCTGCACCATTTGGACCAAGAAGACCCGTTGCTCCTTGCTGAACTTGAATGCTCAGGCTGTCAAGAGCAACATGAGGACCATAGGATTTGGTCAACTCCGTAGTCTCGATGATGAGTTCATTCGACATTGTTCCCATTGAATACACGAAAAGGAAGTCTTTGAATCCTTTTGCCTTTGGTTACTTGAATGTCTTCGAAAAGTCGCTACGTACTCGTACGGCGATACCTTTTCTGAACCGTAGAACTTCATCTGCATCGCATTGTGATATGCCATGGCCGATCAACGTTCCTTGCTCATCAACAATGAAGCAAGTTTGTCCAGCCTTGAGCCAAGAATCGCACTTGATGATGAACCCATGGAAGACGTTACGGCCACGTAAAACAAATTCAACGGCATCTTGCTCTACAACGAGAACGGGCGGGCCATCCCCAAGACCATCATACGGACTGTATTTGCCTTTTTCAGAGACCGATATCGAGCGATGGTCATGAATGACTTTTGCCCCCAAATCCGTAACAGAAAGCCCACCATCGGTCAATCGAGGACTGAGAATGTGATTACCATGTTGATCGATGACGTTCTTCACTCGACCTGTTCCACCAATGACGTAGGTGCAAGAATCGATTAGCGCAGCAGCGGCACCATAGTCAACGTTCATCAAAACAGCAAGTTTGTCGAGGACTTGTCGACGACGTAGTTTATCTCGAAGTAAAGACAACTCAGAATCGTCAACCTGAATCGGTTGCTGGAGGATACCGTGCTTCATCAGAAGGTCAGAGGCTTGTTGTATGAGTGCATCTTGCCCGATGTCAAGAATAAGAATTCGATCTGCATCGATATGCAATCGCTTCGTCTCTTCTCGGAGGAGTACAGGATTTAGACGTCGTTTCCATAACCACGTCGGCCCGTCCACTTGACCAAACGGATTCAAATCTTCAAGTGAATACGGTAAAAGGCCAATCGGTGTTTGAACAAGAATTTCAAGTTCTGGAAGCACATGCTTTAATCGTGTAACGAGGAGATCACAGCGTTGTCGCCATGGACCAGGTTTGCCGTTCAAAACCAAAACATCGACTGGAGTAGAAGTGCTCGGTCTCCAGCGATGATGCAAGCGTTTTCGAGCCGCGAGGATGTGTGGCCGGGAGAGCGTATCCTCTCCACCCCATCGCTCACCTTTTTTCCTTTGAAGTGCTTGCTTGTTCACGATATGCGACCAATCCGATTCCCAAACGCCTCCGTTCGGGTGATGTTCACGCGCAGCGGTTCGATCGTCTTGGACAAGATCTTCCAACAATTCCGAAGACAAGCCTGATGGGAAAGGTCGTGTCGTCAACCACAAAAAGGCTTCTCGAAGTGCAGGATGTTGGTGGCTGCGTTGCTCGGCAAGCTGCCAGATCGTTCCATCATGTACTGCCTGCTTGCATCGAGATAACTCGGCTAAAGTCACCTCAAGATTGTACCTTGCAAGAAGGGATTTTCGCTCATCAGCATCCAATGCTCGAACATTTTCTGGTGTCCAGTTGACGATGCAAGGAACCAATTCTGGCCATGCGTGAAGATCATTCAATCGATACGTTCCCTGTGGAGACAGCAGCCGATCATCACGTGCAAAGAGGGCGTATGCCGCTGAATCAAACAAATCCGCACCGAGAGCAATCAGTATCGAAAACAGCATTGGATGTCCACAACCAAACATATGCCGTGGTCGTTCAGGAGGAAGTTCACCAATCGTTGCCAACATAATTTTTACAAGGTCTTTGTATTGATGCTTCTCCATAATTGGAACGATTCCACCAATAGGATGAATTGCAAAATCAAAACGACCCATTTCGCGAGCAGATTGCTTCCGTAAGTCACGGAATGTTCCTCCTTGAATTGGTCCATTCAGCATGACTTTTTCAGCAGCTTCTAATGAGGTCTCGCATCGCTGAATCGTCGTTCTTACGGCTTGTTGAACCTCATCCTCGGTCATGTCAGGTCGACTGAAAACATCGAGCATAGTGGCTATGTCAACACCGATTGAGCGTTGAAATTCGACGATCTCTTCGACTCCAACCTCGACATCTCCATAGACATAAGATTGGAACGTTCCTGAATCGGTCATGATTACTCCAGGGAAATCAAGCAAGTCATGCACACCTTTGTTGACTGCATGATTCTTAAGATCATCATGCTTCCAAATGATGTAGGAATTTGTGATTAATCCTTGAATTCCGTATCGATCCCACATCTCTCTAGGCTCGATGGTTCGGATGTTTGGATTAATGACAGGAAGCAGTGCAGGGGTCTCAAGAATTCCGTGGGATGTGTGGAGTTTTCCAACTCGGGCACAGCCATCACGAGCAACAAGCTCAAACTTGCCGAGGTCGTTCTCACGGCATGGTTTGGGATTCTCTCTTGAAGAGTCCATCCATACAGCCATACATCGACCCCCTGAACTTCTTCTTTTCAATTGCCCGATGATACGTCGACGAATTCAACGTTTCCGTGAGCGAGTATAAATTCCCGGCCAAGTTCGTCAAAGGTATCGAGTAGACTTGAAGAAAATTGGATTTTTGCAATCTCTGAATCCTTCTCTAAGTCGTCGCGAACACCTTGCAGCGTCCCAGGTGCTGCTCCACATGAAAGGCAAGCACCCGTCAAGTCAAGAACGAAATTGAATCCTGAATCGACACGCTCCCAGGATGAAACTGCGATACCGCCTCCATGGCCGTCAAGTGCTGCACGGACTGGCCCTAATCGGGAAAGCAGTACGGGGACGATGTGTTCAGTTTCAACAACATCCTCGAGACGCGTATTCCTCAATCGATTTTCTTCTTCTGCATCGGTTTGTTCTGCAATACGACGACTTGCTTCTTCCGCCATGGCCTTCTGGGCTTCAAGAGCATAGGCCCGGACCAGTTCGTCGTCCATGCAGCAGCCAAACCACAGTGGTGTTTGAAATGTTGCAAAGCAATGGTATCATGAGTGATTGCATCCATTGATAAGGGGGTGATGGTACCAACGAACAGGTGAGGAGATGACAGAGGGCTTGTTACGTGTGGAAAACCTTCACGTTTCTGTTGACGATACACCGATTATTCAAGGAATCAACCTCGACATTAAGCGAGGTGAAATTCATGCCATCATGGGTCGAAACGGGGCTGGAAAATCTACCCTTGCCAACGTTGTCATGGGACATCCCGCTTATGAAATCACCAATGGAACGGTCCACTACAAAGGCCAAAACATCGAAGATATGGAAGTTTTTGAACGGGCCCGAGCAGGCATGTTTCTTTCATTTCAATACCCTGCTGCAATCCCAGGGGTTCAAGTTGGAACCTTCCTGCGAAAGTCAGTTGCCTCAGTCCGTGGAGAAGCGCCATCGCCTCGAGAATTTCGAAAGGAATTGAACGAGGCGATGAAGCAACTCAACATGGACAAATCCTTTTTGTCTCGTTATGTGAACGACGGATTCAGCGGTGGAGAGAAAAAAAGACTCGAAATTCTTCAAATGCTCCTTCTTCAACCAGACCTCGCTCTTCTTGATGAGACCGATTCAGGGCTTGATATCGATGCGTTAAGAATCGTTGCAGAAGGTATTAACGCCGTGGCAGAGAATACTGGGTGCCTTATCATTACACACTACCAGCGTTTGTTGGACCTTGTCAAACCAGATGTGGTCCATGTGATGATCGATGGTAAATTCGTTGAAAGCGGAGGGCCTGAATTGGCACTTAAACTCGAAAAGGAAGGATACGACTGGGCCGATGCCCTCGCTTGAGGTGATTCGATGACACAAGAAGCGCAAGATGCTGTTGGTGACTACAAATACGGATTCCATGATCCTGAATCAGCAACAATTCGTTTTGACAAGGGTCTTAGTGAACAAGTCGTTCGTGATATATCGGAATTAAAGGACGAACCTGAATGGATGACTGAACTCAGGGTGAAAGCCTACCATCATTTCATGGAGCGTGAAATGCCAACATGGGGCAACTGCGATACGCTCGCAGGTATTGACTTCGACAATGTTACGTATTTCCTTCGTTCATCAGACAAGACTGAAAAGGACTGGGACGATGTTCCGGATGACATCAAGCGAACCTTTGACCGTCTTGGTATTCCTGAAGCCGAGCAGAAGTGGCTTGGTGGTGTCACTGCGCAATACGAAAGTGAAGCAGTGTACCATTCGATTCGAGAAGATCTTGAGGAGCAAGGCGTTCTCTTCCTTGACATGGACTCTGGACTCAAGGAACATCCAGAGATTGTCAAGAAATATTTTGGAACCGTTGTTCCACATACAGACAACAAATTCTCAGCCCTCAACACAGCAGTTTGGTCGGGCGGGTCGTTCATTTACGTTCCAAAAGGCGTGCATGTTGAAATGCCTGTCCAAGCTTACTTTCGAATCAATGCAAAGAATATGGGTCAGTTTGAAAGGACGTTGATTATCGCTGATGAGGGTTCTTCGATACACTATGTTGAAGGGTGCACTGCACCTACATATTCCACAGACTCCCTTCATTCAGCCGTCGTTGAATTGATCGCCATGGAAGGAGCTAAGATTCGTTATTCCACGGTACAGAATTGGTCTGCAAACGTTTACAATCTTGTCACAAAACGCGGCGTTGCACACAAGAATGCTACCGTCGAATGGGTTGATGGGAACATTGGGTCGAAATTGACGATGAAGTATCCTGCTGTTTTGCTCAAAGGAGAAGGCGCACATGCTGAAGTCATCTCGGTCGCTTATGCTGGAGAAGGTCAGCACCAAGATGCAGGAGCAAAAGTGCACCACCTTGCACCAAATACGACTTCAAACATTCTTTCAAAATCCATCTCAAAGAACGGCGGTCGTTCCTCCTATCGAGGTATGCTGCAAGTGACACCGAAGGCATCTGGATGCCGTTCAAAAGTCGTTTGTGATGCATTAATGCTTGACGAAGACAGCCGAAGCGACACATATCCTACCATGGAGATAGGAAATTCTTCCGCTGACTTGGAACACGAAGCGAGTGTGTCCAAAGTTTCAGGTGACCAACTGTTCTACTTGATGAGCAGAGGCCACACTGAAGAAGAAGCCATGGGGATGATTGTCAATGGATTCTTCGAGCCATTTACTCGTGAACTTCCGATGGAGTACGCTGTAGAATTAAACCGACTTCTGGAATTGGAAATGGAGGGCTCGATTGGATGACATCGTACCTCGATGCCACAGTTCCAAGTCGATCCGAACACCTCTGGCGCTACACGCCATGGTCAAGGGTTCACCCAGGAAAGGTTGATTCTGTTCCTGAAGTCGATGCTGCGGTTGTAAAAAGTGACGACTTTGAATTAACGAAATCCACATTTGCATCCCTTCCATCAACAGATATTGCAAGAATTTTTCTTAACGAAGTCTTGCAGGAAACTATTGTGGTTTCATGTGAAGGTCAAGGACACATCCACATCCACGCTGGAGGACACGCAGTTGCTGCTCATCTCCACTTTTCATGTTCAACTGCAGCGAGTATTGTTGTTCACCTCCATGGAGAAGCAGATTGGTTCGGCCTTGCACTCACTGGCGGAACCAAAGCCAATTCACAATTGAGTGTGGGAATAATCAATGAGTTGTCTTCTGATTCCGTACTTGTGCGTATTGATGATTGGAAAGTTGAACGAGACGCTCGCTTTGAAATCGCGACCTTATCGATGGGTGGGCATCGAAACAAGTCCGACATACGCTCAGAGCTTGTTGGTACAAATGCTTCACTCAAGCAATTCATCGCTGTTCACGGTCATGGAACACGCCATGATGATCATCACATCGAGATCCATCACAAGCAACCGCATACAACGTCACACCTTTTGCTCAATGCCGCTTGCGACGATCGCAGCCATTCAATAGGGACTGGAGCACTTACCATCGATGATGTTGCGCAACATACTGATGCAGGACAAGTTTTTCGAAATCTCTTACTTTCACCATCATCGCGTGCTGAAGCAATTCCTGAGCTTGAAGTCCTTGCAAACGAAGTCGCTGCTGCACACGGTGCAGCATCAGCTCCAATTAATCAAGACCAATTGCATTATCTTATGAGCAGAGGATTATCCAAGCATGAGGCAACATCAATGATCGTTGAAGGGTTCCTTGTTGATTCCTTTACTGGCCTCGAATCGGGTCATGTTCGAGAATCGATGCAAACACGATTGACCGTCCACCTTGAATGTCAACTCATTGGGTGATTCTCATGGCGATCCAAGATGACTTTCCGATTCTGCAACGTCAGGTCAATGGACATCGGCTGATCTATCTCGACAATGCTGCTACGACACAAAAACCCAGTGTTGTCATCGATGCAATGACTGACTATTATACGAAGAACAACGCAAATGTTCACAGAGCAGTCCATACACTTGCAGGAGAAGCTACGGATGGTTATGAGGCATGTCGTTCAACTCTCAAATCATGGTTTAATGCTGAACGATGCATCCTCACGAGCGGTACAACCGAGGCCATTAATCTGGCTGCACATGCTTGGGGACATCCTCAGCTGAAAGGGCGTGCAATCGTCCTGACTGAAATGGAACATCATAGCGACATTGTTCCGTGGCAAATGCTCGCAGAAACTTTTGGCAATGAACTTCGATACGTTCCTGTCAAGTCTGACCTTACGTTGGATATGGAAGCATTCGAGGCTTCCATTGAGGGTGCAGGACTCGTTTGTGTTGTCCACACGTCAAATGTCCTCGGCGTGAGAAATCCTATTGAAGACATCATCCGAATTGCTCACGCCAATGGAGCAAAGGTTCTCCTCGATGCTGCCCAAGGTGCGCCTCATTGCCAAATCAACATGGGTGAACTTGGCGCAGATATGATGGCCTTATCCGCCCACAAGATGTGTGGGCCTACAGGAATTGGTTGTCTTCTCGTCAATGAGGAAACATTCCAAGAGATGAAACCATTCCTAGGAGGAGGCGATATGATTGAGACTGTCACGCTTGAAGGTTCAACCTATCAAACGAATGAGCATAAGTTCGAAGCTGGAACACCACGCATTGCTGAAGCCATTGGATGGGATGCTGCAATGACCTACCTTGGACAATTGGACCTTGAACAGCAGCATCATCGGCTTCTCACCATTGCTCGACATGTAGCAAAGGAATTGCGAACATTGGGGATGACCGTCTATGGCCGGCATGATGATGGTGACTCATCGGTCGTCTCGTTCCTTCATCCAACCCTACACAGCGAAGACTTCGCTCATCTTCTCGACGCTCGAGGTGTTGCAGTTCGAACCGGTCATCACTGTGCACAGCCACTCTTGAATCGTCTTGGGATTAGTGGAACAGTACGTGCTTCCTTTTACATTTACAATACGATGCAAGATGCGGACGAATTCCTCACCCATGTTCGTGAAATTTTGGAGCGGTTCGCATGACCTATCCTTCACATCTTTCGGAGTTGATCGAGGATTTTCAGTCCATTGAAGACCGAATGGAACGGCTAGAATACGTCTTCGACCTTGCATCCGAAGTGAATGAACTTCCTGTTGAAGAATGGGATGATTCCACTCGCATACAGGGCTGTCAATCTGAAGCACATGTCCGAGTTAAGGTTGATTCAGAAAACGTCCGTCTGCATTCTGGCGCTGATTCCAAGCTTGTTCAAGGACTCATGGGCGTGTTAACAATCGCCATCGATAATCAGCCAATCGATATCGCCCTTTCTCTTACCCCAGAATTCGCTGTAGAAATGGGAATTTTAAATTCACTCTCACCATCACGAAGCAATGGATTTCGAAACATGTTCGACAAAGTGATGCGTGATCTTGAGGAGATGCAGGAATGATAGATGAACAACAAGTCATGCAAGCGTTGCAGACAGTGGAAGATCCGGAATTGAACATTTCAATCGTTGATTTAGGATTGGTCTATGCTGTTCGTTTTGAAGACCGTGAGGAGGGACAACACGCTGAAATCGATTTGACCCTCACCTCTCCTGGTTGTCCTGCTGCACCAGAAATTATGGCTGCTGCTCATCGAGCTGCTTTGCAAACCAAAGGTTTGGACAGCGTTCATATCAACCTCGTTTGGACACCGAGATGGGACCCGAGAGTCCATGCTACAGAAGATGCACGCATGGATATGGGCATTTGGGATTGATTATTCCCGCAGATGAAGGGTCACATCATCTCCATCACGAATTCCAAGACGTTCGCGTAGAAACGGACCAGAGATAACTTCGACGACATCGACATGTCGCGTTAAATCTGGGATGAGAATTGCGCAGTCAATTTCATGTTCTTCATGCGAAATTTTTGCCCGAAATGCTGTCGCACCTCCGAAGGATACTCCATCTCGGAGAAATCCGCGAACTCTCAATGCTTCGATACGTTCAACATCGACTTCGCTCGCTTGATTCAAGGCGTTTGCATCTGCATCGAGTGTGTCAATTCCTGCTTTGTTTCTAAGAGCGATATAGTGCACCAAATGTTCGTGTTCAACAGTGATGTTAAGCGTACCCGGCCAAGCAGTCGTTCCAAGTATTGTACGAAACTGCTCCTGGTAATGCGGTTGCGACATGAAAACGTGGGCTCGACCCAAGCCACTGCTTACAATCCCATTCAGTTGCACAATACTGTGCTGAACATCCTCCTTTTTCATCATGCGTGTTGAGGCCACATCTCACAAAAGCCCTTAATCAACCTCGTTGAGGCAAGAACGGTGAGACTATGCCAGGCGACATGACATGGATGAAACAGCGCTTCGATGAATTGCATGAAAAGTCATTGTTATGGGAGCCTCCTACGTTAGAAGGGCCCAATCAGCCACGTTGTACAATGGAAGGAAAACCAACCATTATGCTCTCAGCAAACAACTATCTCAACCTAACAACGCACCCAAAAGTTGTCCAAGCGATGGTTGATGCTACGACCACATATGGTGCAGGCAGCGGATCTGTTCGAGCCATTGCAGGCACAATGGATCTTCATCTTGATGCAGAACGAACCGTTGCGGAATTCAAGGGTGTAGAAGCCGCTTTAATCTATTCAGCAGGATACACCGCTAACGTCGGCCTCATTCCTACATTGGTGCAAGGCCCTCAAGACGTCATCATTAGTGATGAATTGAATCACGGTTCAATCATCGATGGCGTACGCTTAACAAAGGCTCAGCGTGGAGTCTATGCCCACAACGATATGGGAGAGCTTGAAGCGGTTCTTCGTGCTCACGAAGATGCAGATCGAAAACTCATCATTACAGATGGTGTGTTCTCAATGGATGGTGATTATGCACCACTGGATGAGGTGAACAAGCTTGCAGAAGAATTCGGCGCAATGGTGCTTGTCGATGACTGCCACGGCGAAGGCGTCCTTGGAGAAGGAGGTCGAGGCATTGTTGACCATTTTAAACTTCAAGGAAAGGTTGATTTCGAAGTGGGCTCATTTTCCAAAGCCCTCGGTGTTCAAGGGGGAATTCTAGCCGGGACTGAAATGACCCGTACTCATGCCCTCAATCATTCACGATCATGGCTGCTTTCAGGATCACAGCCACCGGGCGTAGCTGCAGCACAGAAAGCAGCGATTGAAGTATTGATGGAAGAACCAGAACACCATGCAAAACTTTGGGAGAATACAAACTATTTCCGTAAAGAATTGCAATCGCTCGGTTTTGATACAGGCGTTTCATCAACACCGATTATTCCAATCATGTGCGGTGAATCTTCAACCGCAAAGGCGATGACAACTCATCTCCAACAACAAGGAGTGATGGCAGGTGCAATTGTTTTCCCGATGGTAGCACGTGATAAAGCAAGAATCCGTACGCAGATGTCTTCAGGATTATCAAGAGATGACCTCAATGAGGTTCTGAGGCTCCTTGAATCCATCGGACCAAAAGTTGGACTTATCTGAGCAATTATGATTTGATCTCTGCTTGTTCAGCATCTTCCATCAGAATGAATTCGTATGCTCCCGTAGCACTGTCGTAATCAATCGACAAAAACAAGGCTTTCATGTGTCGTTCTTCAAACGGGTCATGGAACCAAGGCTGGCCTCCTCTGAAAATTTTGAGAATCTCTTTGTATTCAGTCATGGACATATTTCCGGTGATTGTATACTCAGCAGATTCAGAACCTTCATCCAATAAATCATCTCCTTCTTGACCACGGATAACGGTTCTCTGAAGACGTCGTTTGACGCTCATGTGAACGTTACAGTTCGCTATTCGGTGCCAATCTTTTCCGACTGATGCAATGAAACATTCGTTGACTTCCATTAAGTCCAAACTCCATCTTGTTAGATATAGACTTTACAGCGAAGTTTCCATCTCAGATTCTGTTCATTCAGATTCAAAAGCGTCAACAACCTCTAGCAATTCCAAATCGGTTCCTGCTAATTCATCCGCAGAATCTTGTGGTGCAACCACATCGACTTTTTCTCCATCGAATGGGTTCACACCCTCATCGATCATGCAAAGAAGTCTCCATCGAGGTGCCCATGACAAATGAACGTAAGCCGGTCCAGGAAGCAAGAGGACAAACAACGATATTCCACTCGGCACATCGAAAATATTTGAGTAATCAATTCCAAGCAACCCAATTCCAAGAAACGGCATCGGATAGAGGAGAAGGCGTGGCGGCGCCATGGGCATTCGTTTGGAGAATGCGACGAGAATCAATGAACAAAATCCCAAAACTAAGCATGCAGCCATGAACAAAGCGGAGAAGACAAGCCAATTTGAAAAGGATTCATTCAAACTATCATAACGGAGAATGTACGGGAAAATGAGTGCTAAACTAATGAGGAAGCCATAGAACATACCGATATTTGCCGGATGTGACAACCACAATGGGAGTTGAGAAAAGCGACGGGAGAGGGAAGTACCGAACAAGAGGTCCTTCTGTTTCTCATCAAGTTCTGAGATGACCTCAGACCAACGAGTAGAAGGCTCCATGGAGTTATGCTGACACCTTGAGGTTTTCAATGCACCCGTTCATGCATCGAAGATTTGGCTATTCGAGGCCCTTCAATTTTTTAGCAATCGGTCCTACTGCATCTTCCATTTCCATCTCATCTGGCCAGTCTCGTTCCAGCAATCCATAATCCAAAGATTCCCGCTTTCGAGCTTCTTCAATGTCATCTTCAAGATTATTGTGCGCATCTCGAAGAGCAAGCGATTGATTCAACAAAGCCATCGTTCGACGAAGGTTTGCATCGATGGCTTTCGCCTCCGAGAAATATCCAAGAACGGTAAAATCGTCATCCATAGCGACCAAATTGAATCCAGTAAGCAAGTCATCTGCAATCAACCGGTACCGATCTTGACCTGCTTTCACCCATTGTCCATCCATGAGGCGGATCATCACTTCAGCTTCCTTATTCGAATCAAGTTCCATCATTGGATGAGAGGGATTAACTGCAAAAGGAATGTTCTGCCAGCGTTTCCATTCTTTCCATCCAATGAACAAGAGGGTGAGGAATAAACAGACAAAAGCAAAGACGACTACCAACGAACGGAAAATAATTATTCCAAGCACAGGTGTTACCAAAAAAGCAGCATAACGTAGAAACAATCGCCGTGATTCATCTTGGGCTTTCGGCGTCTGAGAGAACACAACAAAGTGGTCTGCAAGACCGTCCTCAAATCGACTCAATCCCTCACCTCTGAAACTACAGGCAGTGACATGTTTTGATACGTTTGTTTCCAGACATCTACATCTTCAACATAAACAGAGATGTTTTCCAAATGTCTTTGGATATCGAACCCCCAAGCAACCTTCCATGACGCTAATTTAGGAACCAATTTTTCCCATTGATTTGTAACACCACGTGATTTTTCCTTTGGTGATTATAGAGCAACGCTGCAGTTTGAATGAGCCCTTGTATCAATAAAATCTCATCCTTAACAGCATTCCTTCTCTTGAGGGAATTCCATAGGTCTTCCCATGCCTCATGAGCATGCCAATACCTGCCTGTATCGAAATCGAGCCGCCCTTTTTGCAGCAACTCGGACTCATCCGGGCGAAGAGGTGATGCCTCCATGGTTGGCCGATAGCATCGACCATTGAAATGCTTCTCATTCGGCTTCATATGGCACACAGTTCAAAAGACAAAAGCAAATCTTCCCCATCGCGGGGTGAGCTTAGTGCCGGATTTTGTTCCAGGGGATGTGCTTGAAACAAGACGAGGAGGTGTTGATGTTCTTCGCCATCTTGCCCGGGAACTAGCAACTTTAGAACGTCATGGTTCTATTCGAATTTTACGTAACGTACCCGGAGCGGGTGAACGTATAGGACATTTGTTGATTTTTGATGGGACACTTGCTGCGGCATTTCATGAAGCCGATGCAAAACGATACGGTATTGAAGCGCTGCTTGAAATCGAATCCGATGCTGCTGCACTCGATGCACAGATGAGCCTTCACGAATTATCAGAAGCATCGTACATAGCCACTCTGTCAGAACATCCATCAGCAAGCCTCATCACTTCTAAGGACGAAGAGAAGGATGAAGCATGGTGGACCACGATACGCACGACACGACAACGTATCGACAGAGAAGATCGCTTACCTGAATTGAAACCAAGTGTTCCAGTTCCTGAAGCACTTCGCAGAAAAAGTGAGGCCCGATTAAAAAATCGTGATGGTCCAGTGTTGATGCGAGGTCAAGCGTGGCTTGAAAACACAATTGAGCCCGATGAAATCTTCAAATTTGCATCTGTCTTGTGTGAAATGCAGCAACCGATTCAGGTCATTTCAAGACGATCTCCGACACGCATTGACTCAACCTACAACGTCAATATGGAACACTATCGATGGTTGTCAGAATCAGAACAAGAACATACTCTTGAACCATCTCTTGAAACCATTCGCCAAACCATTGAACAGTTTTTTTCAGAGCATAAATCGTGTATTCTCATCTTTGAGGGGATCGAATACCTCTCAGGAATTCATGGAGAAGTACGTGTCATTGAAATGATTCGAAACATCGTTGACAGAGTGCGACTGGATGGGAACATATGCATCGTATCATCCAATCTTGAAGCCTTTACACGACAACAACGAACACGATTGGAACGTGAGCTCAGGGAACTGAAATCGGAACAACTCAGTGCATGGTTGCTCGATATCGATTTGTTGCAAGATCATCCCTACTTTACTGCAATCGATGAAGAAGTAGAGTCAGTTCTTGCTCAACATATTGATTCCAATGTAAAAGAGCCGGTATTCTTGCCAAAAATTCAACCAGAACCAACCGTTGAACAAATACCATTGCCAATTGAGCATCAAACAAGAACAGTCGATGATGAATTGAAATCAAAAATGAAAGCTTGGGCGAACGATGACTCTGAAGATATCGAAGAGCATGATGAACCTAAACAGCCCATTGAACCGGAAAGAGAAGAAATGGAGGTACCCGTTCGAGCACCTCGAACACCGCAGCGGATTGTTCGAAAAAGAAAGTACATTCCTCCCACTAGTAAACAAAACACGATGGATGCTGCTGCCAATCGAAACGTTGCAGTGCCGATATTTGAAGACGTAAAGATCAACAAACCATTCGTTCCGATTCCAACAGAAAAACATCATTCACTCCCTCAAGCAAAACAAACTGCCTCACAGGGAGGAATGCGTCAGGCTGCAGCATCGGCAAGCGCGAAAAAGCATGCGCAGTTTCCACCAATTGCATCGACTCGGCAACTTGCAATACCACTTCCACAAAATGAAAAGTTGGATGAGCCTATCGACGTTTCACCTCATGCTCGAGAGCATGCTTCTGTTCAACAAAAGAAATCCGAGGAACCAAATTCGGAGGAAGATGCATGAGCATTGAACGGACCAATCGATTGCAAATTGCCTTGCAAAAGGCAAAATCGGGGTTAGGTAAAGAAGGAGACACACAAGTTCAGAACTCCTCCAAACTCGGCCGATTATTGAATAAAAAAGGAACCATTCACCAGGAGCATGGTTTCATCCAATCTCAACCCATCCATGAACGACCATTGTATGATGCGATTAGCAAAGAGGTCTTGGGTGAAAAGGCAGAGTATCAATCCTCGATTGATCTTAACCGAGATCATCCAGTCTCACGTATCAAAAATTTACGTGAACGCAGTATGGATACATCGGTACCTAAGGAAAGTCTCAGTGATAAAGTAGGATTTTCCTCCTCTGGCCAACCTCTTTGGGCATCGATATTGGACGAGCAAAGGAACCGTCCA
This sequence comes from Thermoplasmatota archaeon, assembly GCA_036019775.1. Taxonomy (GTDB): domain Archaea; phylum Thermoplasmatota; class Poseidoniia; order Poseidoniales; family Poseidoniaceae; genus MGIIa-L2. The sequence goes on along the minus strand of JAYXXD010000010.1, from coordinate 14,694 downwards.
ATCAATGCTCTTCCCGTAGAACTGGCAACCCATGAATATGGTGAACAATCCCACCACAGTACAATTCTTCAACATCAAGTCGACTGGCCAAATCGGTTGGAATTACATCAACGAAAGACCTTCAAACACTGGAAAGTTACTCCAGAAAATGCTCAGGCGACCAAGGTATGTGAATCGATTATCGATCATCTTGGTGAGCGCCACAATCCACACATAATCATTGGCGAGAAAGAGGTTGGAAAAAGCCACCTCTTGCAAGCAACCGGACAGAGTGTCTTGAGGTATTTTGATGGAGATGTTCGCATTTTGCGTGGAACAGAACTCATAGGTTCTGATGCAATTCCTACGAATTGGCAAGAAGCGATTGCATCAAGTTCTCTCCTCCTTATTGACGATGTGCACCTCATTGCAGAACATGAAAAGCATGCTCAAGCTATTGGACATGTCATTGATCATGCATTGAACTTGAACGTGCATGTTCTCTTGACTTCAACATCCAATCCACGAGAATGGAATTCCTCCCGGCTTTGGGAATTGTTGCGGCATGCATCAGTTTCAACCATTCAAAGCGTCTCAAAAGTAAGTTTAGCAATTCACATCAAGCATCAAGCCTCATTGCTTGGTATGCTCTTTGACGACGTTCATACGATGGAAATATTGAGCCATTGCGGCTCATCTTGGAGAGGAGTTGAGGCAGCATTATCGGTACTGAAAGATGCACATGAACTCGGCCAACACATCGTCGAACCAGAGGACATCGTAGCGATACTCAACGGTCAAAACGTTGAGGCTTCGAATATCGAAGTAGCAGATACAAACTCTCCTATATCGCTTGCATCTGACATCCTTAAGCGCGCTACTGACGTCGTATATTCCGAAGTCGATGTTGGTGGAATCGAGCTCCACACCAGTGCCATCGAAGAAGTCGATGATGATTGGGAACCTTCTGAAGTTTCAATTGAAGACCTAAATTCTGCAAATGATTTGCTTGAAATGCATCTGAAAACGACTTTGGAAGAGTTAACTCCTGAAGCCCCGAGCGTTCTTGATGTTGATTCAAACGATCGTCACCTCACACATCAACTTGGAACGGTCGAAGGAGGTGACATCGAGCGAACTGCGGATGTCTTGGCGGGAATTGATGCTTCCATTGATGAAGCATTAGCGAAGCGTGAACAGATTATTGCACGTGATGATTTACGTTTGCGACATCTCGAATTGATGATGGAAAACCTCCTAGAGAGAACTGCTCATGCTGATGCGAATGAATTGATCGACATTGTTGATGAACTTCGAATCATAGAGCACGAACTCGGCCTTGTAAGTGAAGATGCGATGGAGGCCTTTGAGATGGATGAGGAGGTCAGAATTGCACGCCTTTCAACCATTAAACCAAGAACTCGACTTTTGGGTGAAGAAGAATGAGAGGAGCTTGGTGGGCTGATGGAGTCCATTTCACATGTCAACCCGATTGTGGACGTTGTTGTGACGAGCCAGGTGGAATTGTCTATCTGTCGAGAAATGACGCCAAGCGTCTTGCAGAACATGCGAACCTCAGCGTTCGTGATTTTTTGAAAAGGGATTGTACAACGACGTTGGATGGTCGCTACATTCTACGTTCAAATCAATCCGATGGAATTTGCATTTATTTGGACGAAAAGAAGCAATGCACAATCTATGAGGTTCGACCTCAGCAGTGCAAAGCGTTCCCATGGTGGGCTGAAAATCTTAGAAGCAAACGATCTTGGAGGAATGTGAAGTCAACATGCCCAGGCTTAACGTCCGAGGATGCGATTCTTATCAAGGGAGAAGAAATTCGACTTCACATAAATGCTGACCGCCAATCAACCCAAGGATTCCGAGTTTGGGAAGATTCCTGAATCGGTGTATTTTCGAACACCGATAAGATTCCGATTCGTCCTTTCCTTTATACGAATGACCGAATTGGCTCAAATGAGTGAGACGATGACTGAGGAAGCAAACCACTTGCTCGACTTGACTGAGGCTCACCTCGACATTGGTATGAGAGGTGTACCTGTTGGTACATGTCGAACCTCATTTGTAACTCCTGGTGAAGGAGTTCATTATTGTGGATACCCGATTTCAGAACTTGCGGAGATGGACCCAGAAGATGTTGTTTACCTCTTGCACAATAAGGAATTACCAACGCCCGAACAATCTGCCACTTTCCGTGAAGATCTTGCTCGACGTGCGAGTATCCCAGGCGATTTTGGTCCAATTTTTTCTGCTCTTCCGCAAGATGGTCATCCTATGGATTGGCTTTCAATTGGTATCCAAACTCTCGGCATGTGGGATTGTCAAAACAATTGGAGAGAAGATGCACTCAATCTCGTCGCCCGAATGCCCCGAATGATGGGTCTCTTGTTCCGTTACCGAGAAGGACGTACCGATGGGATTCCAGAAGATGACACAGGTTTATCTATGGTTGAACGATTTACTCACACCTTGCAGCTCGATGTGGATCAAGAAAAACTCGCACGAGTTCTCTCAGTTTACTTGGTTTTGCATATGGATCATGGTGGTGGCAACCTCTCAACATTCGTCGGAAAAGCTGTTGCTAGCGGACATGCGACATTGTATTCCGCAATGGCGAGTTCAATGAATGCCCTTAGTGGCCCACTCCATGGACGTGCCAATCAATCCTGTTTAGAATTCGTTCTCCGAGTTGGAACATCTAATCCTGAGGAGGTTGAGCGGTTTGTTCGAGGTGAACTTGAAGCAGGACGACCAGTGTTTGGATTTGGGCACGCAGTTCTACGTGCAGAAGACCCAAGAGCTACAGTTCAGTTCGCTTTGGGTGAGAAAATTTGTCCTGAAGATGAAAACTTCAAGATTATTCGAACCCTTCGAGAAGTTGCACCTCGTGTCCTCGCTGAAAATCCTAAAATCTCGAATCCGAATGCAAATGTCGATATTGCCTCTGGCGCCTTGTTGCATCATGTTGGCCTCAAGGACCCAAGTTACTACACCACCTTCTTTGGTTGGGCTCGAGTTGCTGGCATAGGTGCTCAAATCTACGATGAACGTGTTGTATTTCGAGGCGGAAAGGGTGTTCCAATTTATCGTCCGAAATATTTTGCCCGCGACCAAGTACTTCGTCACACTGAATGATTAGGAATTGAGATCAATCTCAACATATCCTTCATGCTCACGAACATTATACATTTTCAGAGACGATGGTTTTCTGAGTTTTCCTAAGAGCTTACCATACGCAGGAAAATAATGAGCAGGAGACCATTCGTTGATTGAGCCATCTTCTGGGTGATACGTTGTCTGATGCAACGGACATCGAAGGCATCCGTCCTTTATCTTCCCACCCCAGTGCATGGGCCATGCCATGTGACGACAGAGAGCATTGCTTCCGAATAACCCTTCTTCAGTTCGCATTACAAGAACCATTTTGGCCCCAATCGCCCTTCCTTTGACCTTGTTCATCTTCAGCTTCGATGATTTGCATACTCGTTTCCATTTGGCTTGGCTCTCGGACATGGATGAAAATTCATTCTTCAACTTATCAATAGATGTTCAAATTCACGACGGATTTGTTTCAATTTTCGAACATCCATTTATACCTGATGTTTGGCACTCTGAGGCATGGAGAACCCATTTAACGCGTTGACCAACATCTCTGTAACTCGACCGAAGGCTACCATTGCCTCGATTCTCATCATCACCATAGCACTCTCATCAATGGCTCAGTACATCAAGTTTGATAACAGTGAAGATGCGTTTTATCCTCAAAACGATACAACCGAATTGTTGTATGAGATTGAAGATCGCTATCAAGCATCGCTTGATTTCGTTCGAATCATTGACGAGATCGAAGATGACGACATGAAGAAGCCTTCAACCTGGGAGCAGTTTGCCACCATCGAAGCCGAGCTTTCAACCAACGAACGGTTTCTTGAGTATCAGGAGCCTCTTTTCGGTGGAAGCGCCACAAGCGGGCCAGCGGGTTCCGCTCTCTTCTGGCTGAATACACAAGATCCAATCACAACGCAGCCATGGCGCGACGCACTCTCAATGCACATCGCCAACGTCACTGTTGCAAGCGAAGAAAACTTTAGCATCGCACTCAGCGAACTGCAAGCCATCATTGATGCCATTCCTGCACCTTTAGCACCAACTGCACAGGAATTGCGTGATTGGAACCCTAGTGAAGTCACAGAGTGGCAACAACGGATGGATGATAATCTGAACATTAGCGCTGAACTCGGAGCACTCCTCGGCCAGATTCAAGGGCTTCAACAAAGTCGTACAAATCCTGCAGAAATTGGGGCAATTGCAGCAACAACAGGACCGCTTCAAGGCACCCTAGGAACGTACATTGGTTTGCAGAACATCGACCATCGTGGAAATATTATCGCAACAATGCCTGCTGAGGATAAGCAGAGTCCATGGGAAAGTGACGGACCAATTCTCATCAGTTTGGTTGTTTCAACAGACCCTACCAATTACGATAATGCTGGAATCATTGGTGATGTACAAGAGCTCGTTGTCGAATGGACCGATTCTACAATTTCTGATTTAAGAAATACTACAGGAGATGACAGTCTACGAGTATTTACCTTCTCAGCATTCCAATATCAACAAAGTGCAAACATTGGCAAAGAGATAGGCATTTTGACATCACTTGCACTTGTTTTCTTGACTGTGCTTCTGTACATTAAATTCCGGTCTGTACGTGATACTGCATACGTTATTGGTTTGACTGTTCTCGCTATCGCTGCAACTTATGGGGCTGCAGGAATTTTCAAATTGACTTTCAATGCTGCGATGAACAGCATTCCAATCCTACTCTTGGCCATCGGTGTGGATTATGGCATACACGTCGTTACGAGAATACGTGAAGTTATGCAGGATATTGAGCGAGACGATCCTCAAGGCAGAATGACATTGAAGGATTTTGATAGTGAATTGCGTATCAAAGCGATTCGTTCTGGTGCGGTGTTGACTTCCGCAGCATTGGTCATTGCGATTTTCACAGATATGGTTGGTTTCCTTTCCTTCCGACTTTCTTCGCAAATGTTCCTTGTCAACTTTGGAACTGTTATTGCTCTAGGTTTGTTTGCAATTTATGTCCTGAGTATCTCACTACTACCCGCTTTGATGACTGCATTACCTTCGAAGGCTTTGCCGCTGAAGAAATCAGGAGCAATGAACGAGACAAAACTCACCCGATCGATTGGAGAAATGGCCGAGCATCAACCCGCACAAGTCCTGTTTATTGCGCTCATATTATCGCTTCCAATGGCGTATGGTATGAGTACACTTGAGGTCGGCTTTGACACAGCAGACCAATTTGATGATTCACTTGAAGTGGTTCAAGACTTCCTCATGATTGCTGATGAATTCCAAAGTAGCCCAACACCACTGTATGTTGTCCTTGAGGGAGATATTCTTTCCGAGAAAGGTATCGAAGCCTACAATACTGCTCTTGCAACGCTCAGCACTACAGATGGTGTAACTGGCGTCCCTACTGGACTTTGGGAAACATTAGAATCTGAGCGTGGAAGAAATCCTACATTGGATGGTTTGCTTGACAACTTAACAACAGAAGAAGAGTTTGATGCTCTACAATCCTACTTACTGGAGAATGAAACTGGTAGAGACCTTGTGGACTCTCTCTTGTATATCGACGGACGACAAACCATCATTTCGTTCCAAGCAAATACCCTCGACTGGCAAGCAACAGTGGATTTCGAAGAGTCGCTTTCAACATCCCTTGAAGATGCTTCTCAAACAGTCGATGGTGAATTCTCAATGGAGCTCAGTGGACGCGCCCTCATTCTGGCTCAAATCAGTGCGGATGTTGCGATTTCTGCAATTACTTCGACTGCAATTGTCGCATTTACCATTCTGTTTGTATTGATCATTATTCAATTCATTCGAACCCAAAGTATCCCTCAAGCCGTTCTTCGTGGAGGCGTCATCTGGATTCCATTGATCACCGTTGTCTTGTGGGTATATGGCATCATGGGGCTTGCAGGTTACCAATTGAATTCACAAACTGTAACCATAGGTGCCCTGGCTTTGGGATTAGGCGTTGATTATGCTGTGCATTATGTGATTCGGTTGGAAGAAGAGGTCGAACTCCATCCTGAGAAAACGGTGGCAGAATGGACCTCAAAAACGACTGCAACTACTGGAAGAGCCATGCTTGGTGCTGCAATCAGCACGGCAGGTGGTTTCGCGATTCTCAACTTTTCTGGACTGCTTCCACTCCGCTTGTTTGGACAGGTGTTCATCGTTGCCATCAGTCTTGCCATGATTTCAAGCGTAACACTGCTACCAACGTTGTATGGACCTTTCCTTCGCCATGATGCAAAGCAACATCTTGGTGAGATGACCGAGCAGGAATAATCACAGAACTGGGCGCTTGGTTTTCCCAGAGCCTCGATGCCCGATCATGCGTACAACCTCCCATGGCATGCTCTGGTGTTGTTTCTCAAAATCAAGAAGAGCATCAACAGATTTGTTCCACTTCCACTTTTTTCTCCAGTAGGACAAAAGCTCACGTTTTCTTGCTTCATCGCATTCCTTCCATGCTGGAGCTTCGCTTTTGAGAAGAGCCAATATCGCTTGGTGATTTTCTTTTGTGGCGTTGTTAAGTTGTTCTTGTTGCGACTTATCGAGGGGATAGGTTGCAGGTTGTGTCCAACGTGCATGACCACTCGGCAACCATGTACATTCAGGATCTCCATCGTCCGTTAATGCTGACAATCCCGCGTTAAGGACTGAATGCTCAATCTTTGGAGTTACTGGCCATAAATAAACAGGAAAGCCTCTCCGAATTTCAGTAAGGCGCTCCAATTGCTTTCCTCGCAAACCAACGGGTTTTCCAAGCGTAAGAAAGTTGGTTGGCGGAAGCAAATATTCCATTGCACAAGGCATCATCGGAGATTTGTTCTTTTGGTGCTTCCGCAACAATCGGGCAAAAGAGGTTGTGAAATATTCAGGAAATGCAAGTAGACGATGTGTTTTTCTTCCACCGATCGGCTGTATTGTTGGCAATAATGTCGACCAATTTCGTTGTATATCGCCCGCTTTCACAGCATTTTTCATCGATTTATGAAATGCATAGTGAACCGTAGATTGTTGAGGAATTTCATGTTCGTTAAGCAACTCTTCCGCTGATTTCATGATCTTACCCATATGAACATCATGCTTCTTATTCTCAAACCAACCACCACTTCTCTTTACCTTTAAGCTCGGCCGTTTTGATTCAACAATCAGAACTTTACCCTCATCATGGACTGATTTTTGAATCGTTGAGTGTTCCAACAACATTTCCAACGAACAGAATCCAAGCTCGGTAAGTTCATCCAATGTCCAATCTTCAACAAAAGGTGACCGACCTTTTCGACGCGATTGATCAACTGACACCTTACGATCATGATGGATGATGACTTGTTCATCTTTTGTTAAGCGAATGTCAAACTCGATGGCATCGAACATTTTCATGCCTTCTACGAGGCTTTCCAATGTATTTTCAGGCGCCTGCTTGTACATCCGATTCAACTCTACCAACGCATCGTGGTTCTTGAATGCCATTATAATACGGAAAGAAGCGTAAGGATTCACTTTTTGGCAATAAACTCGTGGGACGAACATGGCGTCCTCATCATCTTTAGAAGACGCTGTTGCTGAATTGATGGATTCACCTGGCGGTCAACTCCTTGAGGCCATTCGACAATATCTAAGGAAACGAGCAACTGCATTAGCAGGATTGTTTCTCTTTGGGCTGGTTATTGGATTCCCAATTGCTAAGGCCATCGTTTCTTGGTTGATTGAAGCACAACGACTCCCAGACGATGTGGATATTATCGTAACATCACCAGTTGAATTTCTCATGCTGCAAATCCAATTATCAGCAAGCCTCGGTCTTTTGTTCGCACTGCTCCTATTGATTGCAGAAACAACCCTTCGAGGCGCACGACATCCATTGGTGATTGAACGAATTCGAGAGATGAATATTCAAGCCCCAAAACCTACTTTTTCATTTCTTTTTGCAACATGTTCTAGTTTCATTCTCGCAGGATGTGGGATTCTGTATGCATGGGAACTCTTGACTCCGATGCTGTTCGAATATCTGAGCAGTGATGCGCAAAGGGCTGGACTTTCAACACAATGGAGATTGGAAGCATATGTTGGATTTATCCTCAACCTGTGCATTGCAAGCGCAATTGGTTTTCAAGCCCCTGTCGTTACACTTCTCGCATTGCGAGTCGGTATGGTTCAACCTCAAGCTTTGACAACATACCGAAAGCACATTTGGTTCGGAGCATTTGTAATGGGAGCCATATTCTCACCACCAGATCCTCTCTCGCTTTTCCTCGTTTCATTACCAGTCATACTTTTGTTCGAGATAGCGTTGATCCTTCACCGAATCATACCGATGCGATCAATTCAGGCAGATTCTTGACGACCACAGGCATGTGTCCTGGACGATGTCCGCCATTGAACGAGTGGAAATCTGAACCTACGGTGACTCCAAGACCATGTTTTTGAGCAAGTTTCCACAATCGATGACGGTCTTCATCTGAATGTGAACGATGGAATGCTTCGATAGCATCAACTCCGGAGACTTTGAGATGTTGAATCAACTCTTCGTAATCCACTCCATAATATCGAGGATGAGCGAGCGAAGTGACTCCGCCAGCTGCATGCACAAGTGCTGATGCTTCAGCAAGAGACGGTTTTGGACGTTCCACATTGCAGGGCCTGCCATCGCCTAGCCACTTTTCAAAAGCCTCATCCATAGATTCGACATACCCTGCATCCACCATCGCCATCGCTAAATGAGGCCGTCCAACACTGCCTTGGGCACGAGACAGAACATCGTCCACTTCGATGTTCATTCCAAAAGCATTGACTTTGTCGATGATTTCAAGCATTCGAGGAACTCGATCGTCATGCAATGGCGATAGCCAGTCCTCGAATTTCTTCAATCCCTCTGGATCGGGAATGGTTGGAAAATATGCAAGAAGATGCCATGATGAGGGAGGACGATGACGGGAATTGGCCTCTAGGATTTCTTCATTCCACGGCAATTCAACGTCGCAGGTTAACTCAACTCCTGGAATGAATTTGATTCCACGCTTCGATGCTGCTGCCCTTGCCTCATCCCAACCAGCAATGGTGTCGTGATCAGTAAGAGACCAAACTTCAACCTGTTGCTTCACCATTTCATCAGCAAGTTGGTCAACTGAAAGCGCACCATCGCTATGAGTGGTATGGCAATGCAAGTCAAATGATGAACTCCACATCATTAACCCCTGAGGACCAACCGTTTTGAACCTCACCGTCCAACTTCAAAACAAATCATCGAGATTGGGCAGGTTTGGAATCGATTCGTTTGATTCAAACAAATCATCCAAGTCAGGAAGGGCGGGTGATTCATTTATTGGATCATCATCCAAATCTGGAAGTTCAGGCAGTGGAATATTCGAAGGGCCATCGGAAACAAAAGGAGTTTTGTCATCTCGAATTGGGATTTGGACTTCATCCTTTTTGTAAGCACCAGGAAGAGGAATGTGAGCAGGACCATCTGTTACGAATTCCCTATTCTCGACAAGAATTTCATCGGATTGTTTGGGTTGCAATTCAGATTCAAAGGTCCTCGACTCTATGTCTGAGTTTCTTTCGGAGACAACAGAAGCCGCATACAATCCAATCTCTCCACTTGAGAGTAGGTTTGTTGCTGATTGTACCCTTTGAGCATCAACAGTTGGATTTTCACCAACGATTGAAGAAATAATGTTCGAAGTTTCAGACCTTACGGATGCTGGCCTTGAGGTACCAACAATCGTAGCGGTTGATTCAAAATCTGCGATTTGCTCTTCAACCGATCTTCGTTCTGGCAATTCAGGCACTGGACGTTCTCGACGGCCCCAAACAGCCACCAACCCAAGACAAATCGTTATCAAAAGCCAAATCCATTCCTGTTGTGACCATCCTGTAGAGGTCCAGTAATTGTTCTCCGAACCGGAAACAAATCCACTAAAAAGCGGTTTGAGAAGGACACGTTGACCTTCTCGACCAGGGTATTTCCCAAGGAAAGCATTTGCAAGTAATGCAATGAACGACATCGTTGCAACCACAGAAGCGAACGATGCGGTTCTAGGTGCACGTTGCTCCATATCCCACACATCACAATGAACTCATAATTTCCGCAGCAGTCACAGTATTTGCCATGAGCATGGCTACCGTCATTGGACCAACTCCACCTGGAACAGGAGACAACAAGGAAGCATGAGATGCAACATCGGGGTGCACATCTCCTGAAAGCCTCCATCCTCGTTCACGTGTTGAATCCTCAACGCGATTAATTCCAACGTCAACAACAATCGCTCCTTCTTTGACCCAATCTGGCTGAACCATCTCGGGACGACCAACTGCAGCAACAATGACATCTGCTTGCAAACACTCAGAGCGGGCATCTCTCGTTCGAGAATGAACAATGGTAACGGTTGCGTCTGCTCCTCGGGCGGCGAGCAACAATGCTTGTGGCATACCCACATTGAACGAACGTCCTAGGACAACTGCTTTCTTTCCAGTCAAGTCAACTTCAGCCCAACGAAGCATTTCCATAACACCAGAAGGAGTACATGGAATCATACCATCGGTTCGTCCTTGAACCAAGCGGCCGAGATTCACTGGGTGAAATCCATCAACATCTTTGCGCGGATCGATCAACTCAGTGAGCGACTCTTCATCCATGTGTGTTGGTAACGGTGATTGAATCAAGATTCCATGCAAGTCATCTTGTTCGTTCATGGAACGAATATGCTCAGCAACAACTGATTCATCGGTGTCTGCGGCCAACTCAATGTGTGTCGATCGAATACCTAATCGTTCACAAGAACGAATTTTGTTGTTGACATAAACATGCGAGGCGGGATCGTTGCCGACGATGATAACAGCAAGATGAGGTTGGACTGAACACCCTGCAATTCGTTGCTTGAGACGTTCTTCCAAATCCGCTGCACATGCTTTACCATCGAGTCGAGCAGCGGTCATGATACAACCAGAGGCTTCAACGGTTTGAGTATTCTGATGCCTTGCGATGGTGGAGCCAACGGAGGGACTCGAACCCCCGACCGTCTGATTACAAATCAGACGCACTACCAGACTGTGCTACGTTGGCCTTGAACCATGGGTTACGTCACCCCTTGATGAAGGAAACGGTTCGAACTCGACAAGGTCAAGAGGGAAACCCGCTTGGGTCGGCTATGGACGAAGCGCCCGGTGCATCCCTCGTGAATGCCCTAGCTTCAACTCGTCAAGGAAACGATACCATCTTTGGATGGTATGCACGCTATCTGGCTGCAAAAGAAGAAGGTCATGATGCAGTCAATGGAACGGCTGGAATTTTGTTGGAAAATGATGGAACCTTGGCAATCAATGATGTCGTAGACAAAATGCTTCGTGAAGCGCCTGCATTGGAATTTTCATCCTATGCTCCACTCAAAGGCCTTCCTGATTTTCTCGATTTGAGCATTTCCCTCGCACTTGGTGAACATCGTGAGGCCATCGAAGATTTAGGGTTCCATTTTGTATCAACAGCAACACCAGGTGGCTCAGGTGCGCTTTTCCTTGCAGCGAATAATCTCTGTGAACGAGGAGATGCAATTCTTCTTCGAGACCGACATTGGGGACCTTATGCAGGTTTCATCAAAGGATGTGGACTTGAGATGTCAACATGGCCGCTTTTACCAAAAAGAGAGAGTGACTATCCGTTTTTTGCAGATGATGCATTTGAGATTGCAGTCGAAGAACTCGCACAGTCTCAGAACACTGTCATGGTTTGGTTAAACGATCCTGCACACAATCCTACAGGATTAACAATGACTGCAGAAGGCCGTAGAGTTGCCCTCGACATCATGATGGCAAGTGCTTCAAAGCATCCAAATGTTGGTCATACGCTTCTTCTCGATACAGCATACAGTTTGTACGCTACTGAACCTCATGGATGGGGCCAAACCATTGTAGATGCGATGGAAGATGGTAGACCATGGCCTGAAAATTTCCTCATAACATATGCCCTCTCACTATCCAAATCACATACTGCCTACGGACTACGGACTGGTGCATTAATCGGCATCCATCCGGATGAGGAAGTCATCGAACGTTTACGAGATATTTTTGGAACAACCGGACGCCAAACTTGGTCAGCAGCCCCTCGAATTCTTCAATATACGGCATCGCAATTGCACGCAAACGAAGAATCTGCAAAGGAATGGTCCCTTGAACGAGATCGTTTGCAAAGCTTACTCACAGAGCGTCGAGATTTGTTCGTCAAAGCATGTCAAAAACATGGTGTGCCAATTAATCCAACTCACGATGGATTCTTTGCGTGGCTTGAACATGAAGAACCTGAAACTATCACAGAAGCTTGTGCCGAACATCATGTCTACCTCGTGCCTCTGCGAGGAGGTATCCGAATCGGTTTGTGTGCGATGCCAACTGATGCGGTCGAACGAGTCGCAAAGACACTTGCAACCGTACTCAACTAGGTGAGAACAATGGTTCGCAACGTGCGAGAAAATCTCATTCTTTCAGGAATGATTTGCATTGCCTTTGGAGCCTTTCTCTCTGTCGGAGGCATCCTGTCCATGGGAGCGGTCATTGGCGTATCAGGTGTACTCTTATTTGTCATTGGAATGAGCACACAAAGTCAGCGAACAATGAACGAAGAAGACATTGCAGCATGGAAACCCAGTGCAGAGCAACTACCCGATGCGAATCGCATCATGTACAGAGTCGATGTCACCATCGATGAGCCAAAGAAGACAACCATTCTCTGTGGACCATGTGGTGTTGTGACCGAAGTCGATGGAGATCGACCAACATCATTCACATGTCCTGCATGCAACACCATGCTCTACGAAGACGAAGAAGAGTAGGTTCACTCAGCTTTTTGTTCATCTTCTACTGATGGCTCAGTGGATGGGAATTCGTAGGGTTCCGCTTTTGTCATTTCTTCCGTGACAACGCTTGAAGTTGTGACTTGCGCTATGTTTTGACTGACTCCGACACCAACAGCGTTCGGTGGTGCTGAGGCCATTATGTAGGAACCATCTGCACCAACCATCATTTGAACCGGTGCATCATCCTTCAACGTGAAGATGAGAATCACACCGACCAACATTACGATGACGCCACAGCACAGGGCTCCAGACCCACCAAGGAAACCGAGTGCAATCAATCCAATATCTTCACCTAGCTCTTCGAGGAGAATATCATCGTAGGTTACAGAGACATTGGCATTCGATTCAAAAGAAAAATCTCCTGGTGTGCAGCCAAAACATGCTCGACCAATCTTCACATATCCTTGGTCAAGGCGATCGAAATTTCTATTCTTCATGTCTGCATTACAATCAGACGATTCGAGGCCATCATAATCAAAGAGAACTTCAAAGTAAAAACCTCCTTCAAGTGCTTTTGCTTCATCACCCCAATTGCCATCAATCTCTGGACTTTCAGTTACTTCAATGGTCACATTTTCACAAGCATCCCAGATGCCATTCTCATCTTCATCAAGGTATTTTCCTTGTACCCAAAAAGTAACGCCAATTTCACCCATACCGTCCCTATCTTCGATGTAGATGGTTCCGTTCGTAACTTCTTCGAGCGTGAACTCAGTGGATTCTTCAATTCTAGCAACACCAAATCCGCCAATGACGAATCCAATGATTCCGACAACGAAGATACCTAATCCAACAAGAATTGTAATCGTAGCACGCTTATCCATGCTACAACCACAACTCAGTCGTGTTTAAGCCTATGTGAGTGAATTCACTCAAAGACTTCATCTTCTTTCTGACCTGACATGACGAAGTGCATGATGATCAGAGCTACACCACCGATGTAGAGCAACAAGGCAACGTAATCGAAGCCGTTATCGAAGTTCATCCACCAGCCCATGAATTCTTGGTTCTGGACAATGGCACTTTCCATATCTTCAGCATCACCATCTTCAATCTCTGAACCTTGAACAATCTGGAATACAGGTTGCAAGTCAGTCATTGCAGGTTCTGTTGCAAGAGCAGTTCCTTCACGTGTGTCGAGGTAGAATGTTGATGTTGAGTCACCAGCGATGATGAGTCCTGAGATTTCTTCAGACTTCATGTTGATTTCACTTCCAAAGTAGACAGGAAGCGCAGGTGTCATTGCATCAAGAAGCGATTCACTGTTGATGAGTTTCGCAGTGATTGGAGTCTTGGTAGCATCGACAGTCGCAGAGCAAACATCGACTGGAATGCCTTTCACATCGCCTGTTCCACTGCAATCAACCGATGTGACTGCATAGCCACCAGCATTGACGAGGTCACCGCTACCAGTAAGGAAACCTCCAGTTGTTCCATTAAGTGTTACAACAGTGATGAGATTCGATGTGTTTGCCGCAACGTTGCTGTTTCTCCAAGAGAGTTCGTTCGAACCGTCTTCGGATACTGCTTCACCCTTTTCACAGTCAGGGTTGTGTCCAGTACACATAACATAGACCGTAGCAGGTCCTGTTGAAACGTCACCTGATCCGTAGTATGTTTCGTTGGTTTCCAATTTCGCCCATCCTGCGGAAGGAGCAGTTGGGTCATCAGCAACCATCATACTCACTGGGTCGAACCATCCATAGAGCCAGTTGTTCAATGGCATGGTCATGTATTGACC
>JAYXXD010000009.1:0-37078 GCA_036019775.1 Thermoplasmatota archaeon | reverse complement strand
GGTTTGGAGATTCACGGTAAGTGACGCGTGGGAAGATGCAGAGATTGTCCAAATTTTTACTGGACTGACGGCTTCCAATGGTGTCAAAGGTCTGCCTGCTGCGTTGATTCTCAATCCCGAAACGGGAAATGCCATAGAAAATGATGCTGGGATCCGAAATTTCTCAGTGTTAAACAGCGAAGGAATTGTACAAAATCTCGATTTAGCCAACACAAACCGGTATGTTCGGATGCTTGGAAGCGTCCGATTCGAAGCGTTAGATGTCGCTCCAAATCCGTTGAGTTACTTCACAATTGTCGAAGAAAGGAGCATTAACTCGAGCGGCGAAACACCGGTATTCGAATGGACGGAAATTGCAAATCAGAGCGGTACGATTGGAGGTGACTTCGATTGGACGGTTGATCTCGGTCCGGCTGTTGGTGGTGAGCAATACTTCAGATTCAGAATGACCGATTATTCGGGCGGAGAGACGTTGTGTCCTCCAGTTGAATTCCGACCTGATGAGGATTGCGCCATCCCATTCAATCTAACTGTTGATCAATTCTCACCCGAAATCGGATTTGTGAAAGTACTGAATGGCGAAGTCAATCCAAATGTTGAAGAAAACTGGCGCAGTATTGTTGATGATACTTGGGTTATTCCATCAAATAATCAACAAATCAGGATTGGAATCACTGATCTCAAAGACACCCCTCCTACTGTTGATTTGCATTATTGGGTGGAATATCAGCACGATGAAAATGGCGATGGAATTGCAGACGAGAGCGAGTATTCGATCATTCAACTCACCAGTGATGGCGAATATCCAACTGCGAATTATACAGGAACATTCAATGACTTGGCGAACCAAGAAAAAGACCCAGTCGGAAGAGTCAGCCTTTATTTGAAGGGTTATGATTTAGCCGGCAATTCAATTGACGGGGGAGATTCGGGGATATTCGATGATATGGTTACCTATGCATCCATGGCATCGAAGAGTCCTGATGTATACAGTGTTGGAATATTGAATGCGGCTGGCCGCCCTCTTCTCAACTCGGGACATCCATCTTACGAGGGTGAGTGGAATTCAACAATGTATGCTGGTAATCAATACCGCCTCATCGTTGAAGCAGAGGATCGTAACGGATGGAGAGACATCGATTACATCCGAGTCGATCTCATCGATTTAGACGAGGATTTCGTTGTGTATTATTATCCGCGCAACGAAACCGCGTGGACGAACAGCCCATACCTCAGCATCATTGAGAAAGGAGAAGATTCCGAAGGACCACGTTTACTTCAAATGGATGGCGATTATCTCATTAATCCATTTACCGATAAATTCTATCTTGATCTCCCATTCCGTATCGATTGGGGTGTAGTCGGACTTCAAGGCCTTAACTTGCCGTCAGTTTCAATCGCAGATTTGGATGGAGAATTTAACAAGAAGACCGATGGTTCAGGTACAGTTTTCACAAAATGGTATTACTCAGACGGGATTCGACTTGACGTGAGAACCGATACAGTCAACGACGAAATGATCACGCCTTACGTTAGCGATATCACTGAACCATTGACTGCTGATGTCCGTGAGGGATATGTCTCACCCGGTGATACAATTGCCTTCGAGGGACAAATTGCATACGTCGATGGACTCCTATACGATGTTTTCATCCTGCCAGAGGTTGAACTTACGCTCGAGATAACAAGACTTGCCGTAGCAGGAAGCGGCGCAGGTGGAGTGAAATACGACCCGTACGGTGCTGGAGGAGCAGATGGAACGAGAGTCGATGGTCTTCCCACATATCACACTTTCACAGGTGGAGCGTTCAACATCAATATTACCGCACCATACGCTACAAATGAATATACGTACCAATTTAAACTCGTCAATCTTCCAGAGGGAGCCATTGATTTGACGGATGCATTCTGTGCGGGATCGACATCATACGGCTGTGGAGAATTTACCATTAAGGTCGATGATAATGAGCCCACAGTAAAATCAAACACCTGGACTTTGAGAGACGAGGCTGGAACAATCCTCGAGGAATACGTTTCGACCTCAAACTTCCGCTGCATCGATGTCACATTGCAAATTGAAGAAACAGAAGCACTCTTCCAAGGTGATGTTTCTGTCGCTTGGGAGTTTTATGTGGATCCAACCACGAACAAAACATGGCCAATCTTTGGGCAGCTTCATGAAAACAGGCCGCTAACAGCTCCTCTTTCATTGACGCCTGTGGCTGGAGGATATGCTGCAAGTGCCGACTGTATCGATCTTTGGCAATCCATTGACGAAGAACTACCCACAGAGGAACAAATCAACAACATTGAAGTTGTCTTCTGGATTGTTGGTAAGGATTCAGCAGGTGCACCAGTTCTTGGTGGAGGTCCAACGGGTGACTCAGATGAACCAGTTGTGCCGATTTATTCGGATGAGGCTCGATTTAACTCAATGTACAATTTCATCTTCGAGGAAGCAAGTTTCTTAATACGTGAAGTCGATCTTATTCCTAGGTCGCCTGAAGTTGGTGAATCGATGACATTGAGCATCGAAGTTGTCAACAATGGTTCGAAGGGTGATGAAATAACTCTCCGCATTCAGGCGGTGGTTGATGGAGGCACCCCTGTGACGGAAAAGACGGTTACTTCAAGTTTCATTCCTGTTGATGGAGAACTTGAAATCGAAATAACCCTCGAGTCCTTTGTCAATCCAACGACTGGCATGTATTATCTCATCATTGATAACGAAACTGGTGTTGTGTTGTATGATGGCTCTGAACCGAAATGGGGCGATCAATTCAACGTTAAGGTTGCAAGTGATGACGGTAATTCAGGAATGTTGCTGTTAATTATCGTCATTCTCATTGGACTTATTTTGGTGATGGCTCTCGTTGGCCTTGTTATCATGCGAAGAGGTGACAGCGATATGAGTGGAGAATTCTATGGAGATGAAGAGGAGACAAAGGCGTACGCGGCGTTACCCGGTCAGTATGCTGATTCAGCACCTACTGCTTCTGATGTAAGTCCACAAATGGCTGCTGCAATGGAGAGGTTCCCTCAATGGTCACAGGCTGAAATACAAGGCTACTTCGATCAAGGTTGGGACATTGATTCTCTGCAGGACTGGCTCGATAACCAGTGAAGGACGTGGCCACTTGAGTGTGGAATTGTCATGGGAAGATATTGTCTGGAATGATCCAGATGGTGGCCGCATTGTTCTCCATGGGGTGCTCCCTACAACGGTTCACCCTCAGTCTATGCGCCCTCGAATTGAATGGCATGCACTTGCACTCTTGGAAGGACCAGAAATTGAAGATGTTTGGCAACTTGAGGAAGAATCGGAAAAAGAATCTCCTGGAATCAATCTTGCATCAGCCATATTGGGAGGAGGACTTGATTCGGCTTTGATTGAAGATTTGAGCCAACTTGAGGAGATTCAAACCGGACGTTTTCCCGATCCCGAACCACGACGCCTGCATCGTCTTGCTCTGCGACATCAGCGACCAGTGTATTGCATTGAGCCAACGCTCGATGATAGTGAGTGGGAAGAACAACGTACGCTCGAAGCAAAAGTATCGACTCATTGGCGGAAACTACTTTCCATGGTCCGAATTGGGAAAAAATGGAAAAAAGCCGTCAAGAAACGAATCTTTGATGCAGTACCTCCTCCAAAAAACGTGCCTAAAGATATGGCTACAGCTTCAGTTTTAACGGCAGCATGGTGGGATTTGACCGAATCAAGGATCAACTCGAATCTTTCGAAAACGAGAGATGAGCGATTTGCAAAACGTCTTCGAGGTGCTCTTGCAGTGGAGCGCGAAAAGCACGGTGGTGACGTAACGATGCTTCTTCCGATGATTCAAACTTGGAGACCATCCCTTCTCGAGATGCTCAACAAGAATCCCGAACCAGAGGAGATTATTTCATCAACAGGGCCATCGGAACAACAGGAGGAGGAGTGATGAGCGCCAATATTGACGTCACAGTTGAGAACCAACTTGTTCGCTTTGTTCCTCCTGAACCGATTAATGCAGAGGCTGTTGTCGAGCAACTCAACGGTCAACGAGTTGGAAAAATGGTCATCAAAGCACTTCGTAGGCCGAGAGCTACGCTCGTAATCGATCCAGAAGGACGGATTACTGTCCATGGCACACACCGAGTTGAGGCAGCTCGAGATGCTGCAAAGGAACTTATGCTTCGCCTTGGAAAAGATGATACGGGTTTGAAAACTGAACTCGGGCCGATCATTGCATCGTTCTATTTCAATACGCCAATCAACGTTCAATCCATTGTTGGACCGCTTGGAGCGGGAGAAGGTCAATACGATGAACGCCTCGATTGTGGAATTATCAAGGACGATCGTCACGACCTGCTCCTCCATATTTGGGAGAATGGCCGTTGTGTTGTTACCGAAGGCCGTCATCCGAAAATGGTTGCAATGGCTGCTGTCTATTGGCAATCGAAATTCAAAGATCTTGGAATTTCAAGTTTTTGAGGGTTGAAAATGGTCGATGCTCAAAGGCCGTGGAAAGGCCCCATTCTCGACAATCACTTTCACTTGAATAGGAACGGGCGTTACTTGGATGCTGCAAAGGATTTCAAGAACGTTGGAGGAACACATCTTGTTCTCGTTCATTGTCCAGATTTCTCATCGCCACCAACATCCTTGAGCGAGCACAGAGAGGCTTATGCAGATACGATTGCTATGGCGAATGAAGTCCGAACGAAGCATGCCCTTCACGTACGCGTTGTGCTAGGGCCGCACCCTGCAGCTTTCGCCCATCAATTCATTGAGTGGATGGAACAAGATGGTGAAAGCGGAATTGAGCGGGCTTGTGAGAACTATCGGGACAGCATCGATGCAGCCCTTGAATTCGTCAAGGAGGGACAAGCCCATGCAATTGGTGAGGTAGGTCGTCCACACTGGAAGGTTTCGGATGAAGTTTGGAATCTTTCGAATCGATTGCTTGAAGAAACTATGTCTTTGGCTGCAAAAGAAGGCATTCCTTTGCAACTTCATGTTGAAGGAGAATTGGAATCAACCTATCGAGACCTCTCTGAAATGGCTGACAGAGCGGGTCTTCCAACGCATCGTCTGATTCGTCATTATTCACCTCCACAGATTGATGAATCAGTTACGCAAGGTCTAACCTCGAGCGTTTTGGTCGGAAAAGGTGCGCTTGAACCTCTTCTTGCAAGTTATGAAAACAATCAGACAGGATTTATGCTCGAGACCGATTACATGGATGATCCTCGCCGTCCTGGGGCTGTCTTAGGTCCCAAAACTGTTCCAAAACGGACGCAACAACTGTTTCAAGCGGGAATGGATGAAGAAGTTCTTTGGAACTGTCACGTGGACCTGCCCAACGCATTGTATGGCGAAGCGGAATAATTTGGTTTTTTGTACACAATCCTTCCATCACATTCATCAAATCCATTGGTGTCGAAGGGACATGGCAGGCAAAGAAAGGACGTTCGCTGCGGTGCTTGTGGCGCTCCTTATCTTGACCGTGCTTCCATCGCATACAACTGGCCAAGTTCCAGGGCAAATTTCAATGGAATGTGGTGGTAACGATCCGGAAATAGTTGTCAAACCTGGCGAATCGAGCGACGGAATCGTTGAGTGTACCGTCACCAACGAGGGGACTCTCGTAGCGGAATCCATTGAAATCACAAGCGAGTT
The DNA here is from genome assembly GCA_036019775.1 of Thermoplasmatota archaeon. Taxonomy (GTDB): domain Archaea; phylum Thermoplasmatota; class Poseidoniia; order Poseidoniales; family Poseidoniaceae; genus MGIIa-L2. The sequence goes on along the minus strand of JAYXXD010000009.1, from coordinate 31,413 downwards.
TGCCGGAGGACCAACCATTTCTATGACTATTTCAGAAGATTCGTTCTCGTTGGATGCGGGAGAATCCCAAGAGGTCACCATAACGTTCTCTGCGAATGAACGCGCTGAGGCAGTTGAACATGATTTCAGTGTTACAGCAACAGTTACTGCATGGGCAGGAGTGCCCGTAGAAAACACTCCTCTTTCGAACAATGCCACTCATAATGGAAAAGTTTCCATCAAACCGTATGGAATGGTTACGTTGGACATGCCAGACACGTCTTCTCGAAACATGGAGGTCAGTCAAGAAATTTCGATTACCTTCCAAGTTGAAAACTATGGCAACGATGTGGATACTATCGACATATACATCTCCAATTCTGATGAGTTGGAACAACTTGGATTCGTGCTTCAGAGCGGCGATTATCTCGTGGCGAGAGATCTCCAATCAGGCGGTATTTCTGACCAACTCTCATTTGTCATCCGAGCACCAAGTGAAGCTGCGACAGAAATTCGAAATCAAATTGTTATCGAAGCGACCAGCTCCATTGACAACGCAAATGACATCATTGATTTCGATATCATCGTCGAGCAGCAACAAGAAAATGGCGGTCTTGGATCAGGCCTTTCAGAAGTTAGCACGGATGATCTTGCCCTCTATGGGGCGATTAGCGTTGGAATAATTTTCGTTCTCTTCCTCCTCGTCATTATTGGTCGTGTTTCAAAACGTTCTTCTGACAAGAGAGTTGCAGACGAGGATACTTCCGAACCACCAATCGAAATCGAAGATGATGATGATCTTGATTTCGACCTTGATTTTGATGATGATGACTTCCTGTCAGACGACCTTGATTCAATGTTGGATGATTTGTAACGCCGTCCGTTGGTTTTGAAACATCGTAGAAGCCCTCTCTTCACTGGAAAAGAAGGGGAATACTCAAAGACGTGGTGTGCCCGGTAACACCTGCCAATTGAGGGGTGCGGATGCTCGGTCTACAAGGAAAAACTGCTGTCGTGTTCGGAGTTGCTAGCGAAGATTCGATTGCATGGGCCATTTGTCAACAATTAGCAGAGGCTGGTGTAGACCTATTCCTTGGGTACCAAAAGCGATTCATGTCTCGTGTATTTCAACTCAAAGACAAGTTGCCTGCAATCAAAGGATTTTATCCGCTTGATGTTGCTCAGGATGAGACTACGCAAGAGTTTTTTGAAGAATTCAAAAAGGACCATCCTGGTCGTAAAATCGATGTTCTTGTCCATGCGATTGGTTTTGCACCACGCAGTTGCTTTGACAGGCCAATCCTGTTTGTTGAAGATGCAGACATCAATACGGCAATGACAATCTCTGCCAATTCACTTCAGCGTTGTCTCAAGTTCGCCTTGCCGTATCTGAGCGAGGGTTCGTCAACGATCACGCTCACATATGCAGCATCCACACGTTTTGTCCCTTCGTATGGAATTATGTCGATGGCAAAGGCAGCTCTCGAATGTTGGACTAGAGAACTTGCATGCCATCTCGGTCCCCACGGACATCGAGTAAACAGCATATCTTCAGGCCCTATTCGTACCATAGCAGCATCAGGGATTCCCGGCTTTGACCGTATTCTCGATCATGTTGAAGCAAATGCTCCTTTGCGGCGCAATGTCAATCAATCCGATGTAGCCGGAACAACACTCTGGCTCGCAAGCCCTCTTTCATCGGGAGTCACTGGGCAATGCATCCACGTCGATGCTGGTTATTCTATCACCATGGTGCCACAGAGCATTATGGATGCATGAGGTGCTAATATGTCGCTCACAACCGATGACGGAAAACCATGCGAAGGACTTGAACAAGGTCCATTTGAGCCGATTGCAGTTATCGGTCTTGCAGCAATGATGCCAGATGCGGAAGATTTGCAATCCTTCTGGCAGAACATCATCGATTCACATGTGAGTATCAAAGAAATTCGAGAAGGTCGCTGGCCGGGGCCTGTTGATCATTTCTGGATGGAAGGAACACCTGGTGATGTTGCTCATGGCTACACTTACGCCAAAATTGGTGCCTTCATAGAAGGGTATGAATTTGATTGGCGTCGATGGCGACAACCACCTGGTACGATTCCTCAAATCGACCCTTGTCAGTTATGGGCGGTATCAGTTTCGGCTGCCGCAATTGAACAAGCGGGGTATGGTGAAGGCGAGAAAGAATTCCCCCGTGAACGAGCAGGGGTTGTCTTTGCGAATGCACTTGGTGGCGAAAATCGAAACATGTCAAACATCCGGGTGTGGTCCAATCATACTGCAGAACTTGCCAAGTCACATGGCATGCCGTCCACGTCGAAAGAAGCATTTATCGACGCCATGAATGAACATTCTCCAAAAGTCGACGAAGATACGATGCCGGGAGAACTCGCAAACGTCGTTTCTGGACGAGTAGCCAATTTGCTGGATTTGCAAGGTCCAAATCATGCAATGGATGCAGCCTGTGCTTCTTCAATGGCGGCAGTCATGGATGCTTGCAGACTGCTTCAGACACGACAAGCAGATGTTATGCTAGCTGGAGCAACCGATCGTACGATGGACCCTGCTACATACGCGAAATTTAGTGCAATAGGAGCTCTTTCACCAACCCATTCGACACCGTTTGACGCTCGTGCAAATGGGTTCGTTATGGGAGAAGGTGCTGGCGTTATGGTCTTGAAACGACTTCGTGATGCAATTGCAGACGACGATACCATTCATGCAGTCATTCGGGGAATCGGTGGTTCAAGCGATGGTCGAGGAAAGGGAATTACTGCTCCAAGTCAACGTGGACAAATTCAAGCCATTGCTCGGGCATACAATCAAGCCGGATATCCTGCTTCAACCGTTGAGTTGGTGGAGGCCCATGGAACATCGACAAAAGTCGGTGATGCTACCGAATTGTCAACATTGACCCGTCTATGGACAGATGCTGCATCAGGAGACAATGTTGCAGTTGGTTCCATTAAGTCCCAAATTGGTCACTTGAAAGCAGCTGCAGGAATTGCAGGTATCATCAAATCGGTCATGGCACTTCATCACAGAACCATTCCGCCCTCAGCAGGGTTTGAAACTCCGAACCCAACGGTTGATTGGAAAAACATCCCTTTCTTCGTACCAACCTCTCCTCTTGAGTGGCCAAATCCTGAATCTCACCCGCGACGAGCAGGTGTCTCTGCATTCGGATTTGGAGGAACAAACTTCCATATTGCATTGGAAGGATATGAGCCAGACTATCATCGAAGTATGGCTGAAGATTGGCAACAACGCTGGAATGCTTATTCAAAATCAACCTCGAATTCAGCACCATCAATTCTCGATTCTTCTGCCAAGGCATCCCTTACTCACGAAGAATTGAGGGCGATTGAGGGAGGTCTTCTCCTGCTATCGGGTTCGTCGATTGATGAACTCGTCTCTCAACTCGATTCGATTTCGTTCAATGGGCCGAATTTTGATGACGACCCACGCGGTGTACGTCTCTCGGTAGAACTTCAATCAGCGAGCACCTCATTTGACCAAAACCAAACGTGTCGTTTTGCTCTTATCGCCACATCATGGTCTGAATTTGAAAAGCGCAAGGCATTGGCACTCAAATCTTTAGCAGATCCACAAAAATGGGGTTTTCTTCAAGCACAAGGGATTCTTGTTAGCGATCAGCCACCTATGCCTTCTGAAGCCAAGATTGCGCACATGTATCCGGGTCAAGGCTCCCAATACGTTGGAATGACGTTCGATTTGCATCAGCGATACACTCCCGTTCAAGAAGTTTGGAAAGCATCGGATTCGACGATGGTTGAAGTCCTTGATGGTGAAACGCTTTCATCTTTTGTTCTGAGGTCTGGTCTAAGTGATGATGAGCGACAAACTGCAGAACACAAGCTCAAGCAAACTGAATACACACAACCAGCAATGCTTACAGCAGATTTGGCCATTGAACATGCCCTCAACGCATACGGACACAAACCTGACATGGTTGCAGGACATTCTCTTGGTGAATATGCTGCATTGATGGTTTCGGGTATTCTTAACATGGATGGTGCATTGCGAGCTGCTGCTGCACGCGGTACTGAAATGGGATCTGTTGAAATTGATGACAAAGGACTGATGGCGAGCGTAACTGCTCCGTATGAAGACGTTGAGCGTATCCTCGAAGCAGAGAGCGGGTATGTCATTGCAGCCAACAAAAATTCCCCGAAAATGACAGTCATTGCTGGTGAAACTGAAGCGGTTCAAAATGCAATGAAGGCATTTGAAAATGAAGGATTCAACTGCGTTCCACTTGCTACGAGTCATGCCTTCCATTCGAGTATCGTTGCTCCTGCAAATGAACCACTTTACAGATTCCTCTCTTCATTGGAAATCAATTGGCCATCAATACCCATCACGGCCAATGTTGATGGGACATTCTATCCGAGTGATGGGCCTGACGCAAGTGAAGGTATTCTGTCAAAACTTGCTCCTCAAATGGCATCCTCAGTTGAATGGACTTCTCAAATCAACACAATGTATGAAGCCGGAGCGAGGATTTTCCTCGAGGTAGGGCCAAAGCGGGCTTTAACGATGTTTGCCTCGCAGATACTCGAGAATCACCCTCATCTTGCTCTAATGACCAACCACCCTAAACAAGGTGGAATCGCTTCATTCCTTACAGCAATTGGTGGCTTAGCGGTCGCAGGACGCCCTCCAAATATCATCGAGGGGACATCAACGATTTTCACTGAGGCATTCAGAGCAGGACCGATTGAAGCTCATCAAGAATACAGTCTGCCGAAACGAGAAAGTGAGGAAGATCTTCGTATTCGTGCTCGCCCATTGCCGGGGAGAGGGGGAGGCGAAAAGCCGTCCGTTGAAACATTCGTGGCTCCTTCAACGTCTCAAAAACAACCAACCATTGCTGATTATGTTGGAGACCGAATCGCACAACATTGTGGATATCCGGCCCTATTTTGTCAAGGGATGGTGAACTTGCGTCTTGGACTAGGATTGTCCGAGCAATCGATTCAGAGCATCATCGCAAGCATTGGCTCAGAAGCACAAACCGATGCAGAAATTGATATTCATTCAGCAACTACGGCAGCCGATATTGAGCGCTGGGTTCAACAAACTCCATCGGGTTGGATGCCACGAGTTCATCTTGCAAAGTCAACATCACATCCAACGGTTCAACAATCTGTTCAAGACCCAGTTGCGCAACGAAGAGCAGACCCATACGTCGTGACTGGTATCAGTTTGGGCCTCCCAGGCGGGAAGAAGGTCTTCGACGAGGATGTCTTCGAACGACTGGTCCGGGGTGAGACCTGCTTAGAGGAAGTTTCAGATGAATACAAGCAACGCTTACTCGACAAGAACATTACTCGTCTCATCAAAGGTCGCGATGGTTCCGTCAATATGGAACAAGCAACCACTTTCGGTGATATTCCTCAACTAGCGGGTGTTAAAGGAGCATTTGATCTTGCTGAAGAATTTGGAATCGATCCGAAGATGGTCCTCGCTTGGGACATCACAACCCAACTCGCCATGGCTTCAGGTCTTCTCGCACTTCGTGACGCAGGTATTCCCTTAACGCCAGAAGAACAAACTGGCAAAGGCGGCTTACGATTGATTCGAAACTGGCAGGTCCCGAGTGTCCATCGAGATCGAACAGGCATTGTCTTCGCATCGTGTTTCTCAGGATTGCAAATGGCCATGAAACATGCAAAATCGGATGGTGATGATGGAGAAGGTAAGTTCGATCGAAGGTATTTGTTCCAAGTTTTGACGATGGGTCATTCACAATTTGCACAATTTACGGGTATTCGCGGTCCAACGACAACAATCAATCTTGCCTGCGCCTCTGCCACTGGCGCTTTCCAAATTGCGGAGGATTGGCTTGCAGCAGATCGGGTTGACCGCGTTATTATCCTCTCTGCAGATGATGTAACTGGTGACGATTTGTGGGAATGGATTGGTAGCGGCTTTGCCTCTACGGGAGCTGCGTCAACCAGCAACAACATCGAAGAAGCAGCACTGCCGTTTGACAAGCGACGCAATGGACTGGTTCTCGGCATGGGGGCTGCATCTTTCGTGGTTGAACGGAAGAGTTCTGCAGATGAACGAGGCGTTCAACCGATAGCCGAATTGCTTGGAGCAAAGACTGCGAATTCAGCTTACCATGGTACTCGACTGGATGTTGAACACGTTGCACATACCGTTAACGAATTCATTGGAGAAATGGAGAACAAATGGGGGCTTGATCGGCACTCTATTGCCAAAGATTTGGTGTTTTATTCTCACGAAACCTACACGCCAGCGCGAGGTGGAAGTGCTCAGAGTGAAGTCAGAGCGTTACGTGAAACCTTTGGGGAAAGCACCGACTCCATGGTTATCGCCAATACGAAAGGGTTCACAGGCCATCCGATGGGTGTTGGTATCGAAGATGCAAGTATGTTTTACGGGCTGTTAACAAAACGGATTCCACCAATTGCGAATCACAAAGTAATCGACGAAGAATTAGGAAATCTACAACTTTCGAAAGGGGGTGATTATCCGAACTTGAGCTATGGATTGCGTTTCGCAGCTGGATTTGGCTCGCAAATTGGCCTCTCTTTTGTTCGAGCATGGCCCATTGAAGGTGAACGAATTGATGGAAAACGCCTTTTGACTTGGTGCAGAAATCTCTCGGGATCTCACAACATTCAACTTCGACTTCTCGATAATAAATTGGTTGCTTATGTTGATGGTGATGAGAACCTCCATGGCGGAATTCAGGGTGATGTATACGAGATCACTGCACAGTATGAAGGCCAAGAGATTGAGGATACAGAAATTAACCAACCAATCCCTGAACCTCTCGTACCAGAGCCAGAACCTGAAAAGTCAACCACGGAGATTTTCTCAGAACCAGACCTCTCAAATGCTCCTGTAAGCGGCGATATGGTTCAAACAGTCATCGATGTTGTTGTCAAGCATACAGGCTATCCTGCAGATTTCGTTGAATTGGATCAAGATTTGGAAGGTGAATTAGGTATTGATACGGTCAAACAGGCAGAAATCATGGTTGATATCCGTCAACAATTCAACCTACCTGTTGATGAGAGCTTTGTTCTTTCAGAACATCCTACGTTGAATCACATGATTGGGTACATTCAGAAGATGCAAGGGGGCGAAGTCGTCCCTGTTTCCTCATCACCAGTTGTTGAACCTGAATCACCTTCGCCTGCATCCGTCGTTGAAACATCCGTGGCTGAATCCACAGAGGTTTCTGCTCCCGTTTCAGATGAAAACATGACGCAGCAAGTCATCGATGTTGTCGTAAAGCACACTGGTTATCCAGCTGATTTTATTGAGTTGGATCAAGATTTGGAGGGTGAATTGGGTATTGATACAGTCAAGCAAGCAGAAATCATGGCAGATATTCGCAGTAGATTCAATCTGCCGGTCGACGAGGATTTCGTACTCGCAGACTATCCAACACTCAATCATATGATTGGATACATCATTCGCATGAAAGGTGGATCGCCTACGGCCACTGCATCTCCTGTAGTTTCTGAGCCAACCACTGAGCAAACCCCAGAACCAACTGAAACTCCAGTAGTTTCTCTTGTCAAAGATGCTGGAATAGAAGCGTCTCTCGTTGAGGTCGTTGTCAAACATACAGGTTATCCCGCTGATTTCATTGAAATGGATCAAGACCTTGAGGGGGAACTTGGCATTGATACAGTCAAGCAAGCAGAAATCATGGTCGACGTTCGGGAAATCTTTTCCCTTCCTGTGGATGAAGATTTCTTGCTCTCTGAGCACCCAACACTGAACCATTTTGTTGCATACATTGTGAAAATGAAAGGTGGAACCGTGGAGGAGGGAAATTCTTCTTCTGTAGAAATTCCCGAAAAACCTGCAAAAGTGGAATCGAAAGTTTCTGTAGAACAAGAAGGTTGTCGACGATGGCAAGTCGAAGTTGAAGAAGCAGAAACACTGTCTTCAACATTAACTCTTGACGGAACAGTTGTTGTCACTGATGATGGCTGGGGCATTGCTGAACACCTTTGCTCACGTCTCGAAGCGAGAGGCCTGTCCACAGTACGAGTCGGATTCGAAGTTGGTATCCGTGATGTATCGATTCAATCTGAACAAGGACGAACTGTCCATCGCGGCGACCCGGCAAATCCTGAACATATCGAATCGATTACAACTGCGCTTTCAACTATGAATGTGGTTGGATTGTTGCACCTCGCACCCATGAAACTCGCTTCTGTAAATTGGAGTGAGGATGCCGTCCCTTCAGCTCAGATATCCTTGGCTGCTCACGGCTGGTTCGGTCTTCTGAAAGGAATGGATTCCCAAATGGCTGGATTGAGTCAAGGCATCGTTGCAAGCGTTACCGCTATGGATGGACGCCATGGAAATATTGGAGAGCGATTTAATGCCATTCAATGTGGTGCTTCGGGCGTCACGAAATCCTACGCATTCGAACGGCCAAATTTACGAGCACGAGCACTCGACCTTCATCCTGAACTCATTTTCGATGCTGAATCAGCTGCTGAATACATCGAAATTGAATTGTTTGAACGTGGAGGGGATGTTGAAATCGGTCTCGATCGAGACGGTCGTCGTTGGCTTCTTGCAGCGTTTGCAGAAGATGTTGTGGATGAACTTGAACCACTCAAATCCGATGATGTTTGGTTGGTATCGGGTGGCGGTTCTGGAGTGACAGCGGCTTGTATTGTAGGCGTTGCGGAAGCATGCCAAGATGCAAATGCTTCCTTCCATCTGCTCGGACGGTCGGTCTTAATTGAGCAAACTGCTGAGTGGCTGGATTGGGGCGAAGAAGACTTGATGAAGGAAAAGATGGCATTACGGGAACGTCTTGCTGATGCATCATCCAATGGAAAAGTGACCATGGTTGAATGGAACAATGCTTGGCAAAAGTTCACGCGAAGTATGGATGTTTACAAGACACTTTCACAAATCGAGTCAACCGGGAATCGTGCATTCTATCATTCAATTGACGTAACCGATGTTGAAGCACTATCTTCCCTCGGAGCATCGCTCTCAAATCCAATTACAGGTGTTGTTCATGGTGCTGGATTGGAGGATTCCAAACTTGTATCAGACAAAGCCTGGGAGACATTTGACAAGGTTGTTCGTGTCAAGATTGATGGTTGGAGTGCATTAATGGGAGCAGTTCGGGCATCCAATGGAGAATTGCGCTTTGCATCAGTTTTCACTTCTGTAGCGGGACGGTTTGGTAATGGTGGCCAAACGGATTATGCTGCAGCGAACTCGATACTTGATGCTGAAATGGCTCGGTTAACTGCGAAAGGAACGTGTCGGGCTGTTGCAATCGGATGGACGGGTTGGCGAGATGTTGGAATGGCTACGCGAGGCAGCATCGAAGCTGTCTTTGAGGCTGCAGGTATCGAGACGCTTCCTGTTGACATCGGCGTACAAATCTTTGTTGATGAGGCTCTTCGAGGAGGAAAACGCCGAGTCATCGCTTGTGGCTCGCTTGGAATGATGGATCGGTTCGATGCCTTTAGAGAGGCACCATTGATGCTCCCAGCGGATATGGCTGCTGTTATGGCTGACCCATGCCGATTTCCATTCATCGACAAAGTACTGGAATTCGATGAACTTGAAATGGTTATGACACAAAGCACCCTATCTGTTGCAGACCATCCTTTCCTGAGTGACCATGCAATCGATGGAGTTCCGTATCATCCAGGTGTTATGGCGATGGAAATGTTTGCAGAGAATGCACTGCTTCTTTGTCCTGATTCTTGTCTAGCTGGTTTTGAAGACGTGAAATTTGGTTTGCCTGTGAAAATCATGAAGGGAACAATGCGCGTACGTATTGTAGCGAGTGTTGAGCGAAGTGAAGGTGATTTGACTTGGGTCAAGTGCAGACTTGTGTCGGATTTGACGAATTCAGAAGGCATCGTCTTTGGAGAACGCGAGCATCATGAAGCAATGGTACGATTGGTGAAGAAATCCGATGATTTGAGTTCATTCTTACAATCTGAAATTGCGCAATTGCCTGCTATTGGAACACCTCCATCAGGACGACTAGAGCATCATGCATCCTTCATCTATCTGCGTTATTTCCACGGACCTCGTTTCCAATCTCATGGCGGCGTTTTGAGGGGCGTTGGAGATGCTTCACAACCAGGGGTTGATGGTGTTGCGCTAATGCGCCACCAGTTGCCAGCAACAGATCAATTTGCTCTGGAGCGTGAAGGAGAAAGTGTTCTGCTTGAAGCGTTACCAATGCTTATTGAGGCGGGTTTCCAAAACGCTGGTTTGGTTGCAATGGAATCAGAAGGGTTTAGCAGTTTACCTGTTGGAATTGAATGGTCAACGCTCCTCCGAGTCCCTGAAAAAGATGAACAACTACGATTACGCTCGATTCGTAGCGCATCAGAAGATGCAGGCGTAACGGTCCATGATGTCATTGTTGTTGGTTCAGATGATGCACCAGTACTTGCATTGAAAGGACTTCGTCTGAAGGCGATGGCACCGGTTCCAGAAGATCAAAAGTTCACCCTCGACCGATGAGGTGTTTCTTTGGCAGCAACATTTCGGTGGGTGGTTCTTGGTGATGGATTGCGTTGCCTATTGGGGACATGTCCTATTGCTTCGAGAAATCCAACCGAATTACAATTCATCGATTGGGATGAGATCAGGACATTCAAAACACAAAAAAGGAGCGATGAGCATCTTTCAGCTCGCTGGTTACTGGAGCAAGCACTTCACGAATGGGGGGATATTGATTGCTCTCAAATCAACGTCGCTAGGACCGAAGAGCGTGCCCCCTACCTGGAGGCTATCCAAGGGTTGTGGATTCAACCGAAGTTACCGAATATCTCAATCACGCACAGTGAAAATCTCGCTTGTGTCGTACTTATCGATCATGATTGGACGGTTGGTATTGATGCAGAACCTCATACACGTCCTCCGAAACCATCGGTATTTGATATGATGGCCAAGGGCAGAGAATTGTCCCAACTTCATTCAGGCGCATTGGATGCACTTTGGACATGGACTGCAAAGGAAGCAATACAGAAAGCAGCTCGTTTAGGTATGCACCTCAACCCTCGTGATATCGATTTAACATCCTTTGAAATAGAAAATAAGATTCCAATTGGAAAATTCATTTTCCAATTGAAAAATTTGTCAAATGAAGACTATCAAATAACGCTTGCATGGGGTAGAGATATGAATCCAATACGAACAAAAGAGGATGATCTCTTGGATGAAACACGGGAAGCGATGAATGCATCGAGTGATTGGAAAGTAGGTTGCTCAACAGTCAGAAAGAATGCTTGATCATTTGTTCCAGAAGCGGCTCGATTCCCATTCAAGACCCAATAGGATCCCGATTTCTGTTAGAATCACATAATTAAACAACAAGTACGACAAATATGCAACGGTGATGATCAGTAATGAGGTGTTGATGACTTTACGCCTTTGACGCTTAACTTCATCGAATGTGCAAATACCTCGATTACGAAAGTAGATAATGAGTCCGACAATGACTGAAATCGATGCAATTGCAAGCATAGTTGGTCTGAACCAAGCATATCCATCACCTCCCCAATAGAGTGTATTGGATAAGGCAGCTGCACTGCTTACGCTTGCCAATCCAAACAGAACGAGAACAACGCTTGGTAAACAACACATGGATGCAATAATGGTCGATGTTGATACAAGTTTAACCAATGATTTGAGGTTCCCTTCTTCTTGCATTTTTTCACCTTATTCGAAACAATCAGCAAAGCGTTTTGCTTCACTCGGATTTGTATATGCTTGTATGGGGAGCACGTCAACACCATCAGACCACTTCCCCATATTTGTGAGCATACCCGTATTGACAAGATTTGCGTAAGCAAAATCAGCAGTATTCAAGTCGCCTCTACTATGCGCAACAATCCAGTCTGCTTGTGCATCAGCGCGTCGATAAAATGCCCAATCTGCAAGCGTATCATGTGCTTCATTTGCTGGGATGTAGTGGGTTGCAACCAACCTTGGAAACCCATAACGATCGCTTGGTATGTACAATAACAGGGAATGATTGTCATCGACTGTGTCAAACAAGGCATGCTGATGAACGCTGTTGCATTGTCCAACTGTCATGTCATCTTCACTCACGACAAGATGCACAATCGTATTTTGTGGAAGGTTCGAGTAATCAGGAAACCATTCTTCCTGAACAGGTCGAGCAGCTGCCATCTCAGTATTGACAAAGAGAGTTTCATTGCCCCATCCCATCGATTGAACCATGCCTAATGCTTGGAGTGAATACGCTCCTCCGAGACTGTGTCCTCCTATCCATAGGTGCTCTGGCATAATGGAGAGGTTGCCGAGAACATCGTCAATTTCTACATCCCGAGGTGAAGCATTGATGATTTCATTCAAACGTTGCAGAGCGGATTGAATTGAAAGCATTCTTGGAACATGGTGAGGCCAATCAGAGGTTCCATCTTTCGTGGTCGCTTCAAAATCGTCAGCACCTTCAGGACGCACATCTGTCGGATATTGGATGTATGCAACAGCCATCCCTTTTGCAGAGAGATGATCGATCCAGTCTGTATACGAATCGATGGATGGATTGTTAAATGCATGAAACAATATTCCCAAGGGAACTCCTTCTATGCCAGGTTCTTCGGGTAAATGAGGCAATGTGAGATATACTGAAAATTCAATGTCCTCTTCAGTAGGGCCTTGAATTGCAAGAACCTCATCTGGCAATTCGTAAGCGTAACGAATTGTCGTTCTGTCAAATGGGCCTGCATCAGCACCATACCCCATTGACGGTGCTAATGGTGGTGATGGGGCGATTCCAATCAAGGCAGGAATGCCCGGCATGACCAACCATGCTGCAAGAAAGACCGTGAACACATGAATGATTGCAGCCCCTTTTCCTTTCCAATCTTGACTTGAATCAGGGAGTCCAGGTGGACCGCGAACAGCGATTGTGGTACCGAGTAAGACGACTCCGTACATCGTTGGAAGAAGCAAGAAAGCACCACGAATGTATCGATAATCCATGATGACGAATAGAATCCAAGAAGCCATCACTGCTCCAATAAGGCTGAAAAACAATCCTTGGACGGGCTTTGAAAGTCGTCTTCCCTTATGATATTGGATGGACGAATAGACACAAAATGCAAGAAATGTGGCACAGAAGAGAGCAATTATGCCAACATGTTCTCGAAGAATGAATGTCCATGACAAAGTTCGAACAGCTTGGGGCCAAACTGCATTTTCGATTGATTCGCCTTGAACGAGAATAAGAAGTGATTCAGCCATGGCAACAAATGCACCAAAAGCAATCATTACTGCTGGATAGGATGGTGAGGATGAAAACCGATTTACGAAGGAAACTGCCTTTGATTCCTCCCCTTCCATAGAAAGAACAATTTCGTTGAGTTCAAAAAACGTCGTTTAAACTATCAAGCATTAATATTGCGAATTTCGGGTGTCTGATCTGCGATCATAAACTCGAGCATAGCCGCCCACATCACAAATTCCATGCTCTTTTCCAGCTCTTCAACACCACCGACCATTTCGATCATATTGTCCAATGTATCATCAGGGGAGTGGTAAGCACTGTAATCGGAATCATATGCACCGAGATGGAAGATTGTTTGCGCTCCAAGGTCGCGGAACGTGACGTGGTCTGAACGACCAAATGTGTCTTCATGCACATCAAGAACAAGATCTTGATGGTCTTCCCAGTGTTGATCGCATCCTGAACCATACGTGCCATCAATTCGAAGATCCATTGGTGCTTCGAGGATGTTCCTATGGACGTGGTCGAGAACCGTTGTAATCTCCACATCTTGAACATCGGGATCGAAATCAGGTCCAGACCATGCATGGTAAGGATATGGTTCACCAGTAGGTTTGACAGCCGGATACGAAATACCCATCATGTCCATGTTGATGTAAAACCGAAGTTCCTTGTCTGTTGGCAAGCAATAATCGCAATCGTTATTGGCAAATGCATTTGAGCCCCGTAGCCCTTCTTCTTCTGATGACCAGAGAGCAAGGAATGTATCACATTCAACTTCAATATCGACAAATGCCTTCGCAAACAACATCATGCTCACGGTCCCACCTGTATTGTCGTAAGCACCTTCGTAGGTACCGCCTCCAGGCGGTCCGCCTGGAAACATGATGTCCATGTGTCCTCCCATTCCTTGTACACAAGAAGCGTCTCGTCCGCGTTTCCATGCAATAACGTTCAAGCTTTCTGGTTCTGCAGGATTACCGTGATCGAAGACTCTGAGAATATGAGTTTCATAACCCAAGCCTTCAAAGTGACCTTGGAAGAATGAAGCTGCACGTTCAAAGGCTGGGTTTGGCGACCCCATCCATCGGTTGATGTAGCCTCCACATTGGGTTGTATCAGGACACACATTGGTAATGTATTCCATTTTGTCCATCCATTCTTTGCCGTTTACGATGGGTGTACCGTTGGTAACTTGCATTTGGTAGGTCTCTCCTGAACCGTCTTGATGAACAATCGTCAATTTCACCTCATCGACATATGGTGTCAACAAAAGCCTACCATTAATTGATTCACCATCAACGACAGCGTATCCGTTTGGGATAATGTATCCATCAATGAAGAGCATGACATCGGTTGGAACGGATATTGCACGACCGTTTCCTAAGAGTTGGAATTCATGCCATTCTCCGCTTTTCAGTACTGCATCTTCTGGCATCTGATAATCGATTTGGAAGACAATCGGAACACCTTCCTGAACAATATCATCTTCTCCGAAGCAACCCGAAAGAGATGCAAGCAACATGAGACTAACAAGAAACACGCCTTTCGATGCTCGCCTAATCTGCATGGTTTGGCCTAATCACACCCACTCAAAGGCTTTGTTGATAGAGGTGCGGATAGCGGGAGTCGAACCCACGACATAAGGTTGGAAACCTCAGATGATAACCACTTCACCATATCCGCACGGTGGTAATCTCTCCGAACAAGCACTCTTTTTTGAGCGCATCGGTCGAAATGAATCATTCAAGGCCCGGGGGCGGAGGAACAGCATCATATCCTAATTCGACTCTTCTTCGTTGAACTACATCTCGATCTGCCATCATTCGGTTGTACAAAACTTGTGCAGCTTGTGCTTTTCGTTCATCGTTATCCTTGATACGACGACTCTTGCCACGGATTATGAGCATGCCAAAGAGGAAGGTGAACAAAATCGCAGCAGCAGCAGCCTGGAAAAGTGGCATTTCAAGCACATCGTCCCAGTCGAATGAATCCTCTCCACCAGACGACTTTGAGCTGTTGTAAACGTTGAGTCGAATGGTAACAGTATCCATCGCAATTTCTGCACCGGGTTCAGTTACAGTGAGAACGAGATCGTAATTTCCTACACTGGTCGCAGTTCCAATGAAGATTTTTGGTTGAGTGTTTCCAGTCTCCGACGTGAAAATCATGGTTTGAGAATTCGTTTCTGCCTGAATTCCATTCGGTGACTGGAGATCAATTCTCGCGGTAAATCCGTCACTCATACTTGTCGTGACTGTACAAGTGAAGATGAAGTTCCCTCCAGTTACGGAATCTGTAGAGTACTTTGTGGGCGTACATTGCATCGAAGCATCACCAGCATTCTTATTCGGATCGTTTGGCCAATGGTCAGGCTTGTGTGCACCTGATGTTTCGTTATCTCCCCAGCCATCACCATCAGTGTCGAGATGCTGTGATGATTGTGTTGGAAAAGCATCTTCTGCATCAGCATAACCATCGCCATCTGTATCTGGGCAACCGATGAGTGTCCCTCTGTAAGCTGTTCCGTATTCATCAGGACATTGGTCAGGATCGGTTCCAGAAGATGCATCTCCAAACCCATCCAAATCGTCATCGTACCACTGGGAACTATCGTTTGGCCACAGGTCATTCAAATCAGAATATCCATCGCCATCGGTGTCAATACAACCGTAAACATCGTTCGTAGATGTCCCCGCATCATTGGGACATGCATCGCCTTGGCTACCGTTTAGTTCATCACCGTAACCGTCGCTATCCGTATCGTTCCATTGTGTTGGCTCACCGAGGAATGCATCGTTGGAATCCGACATTCCATCTGCATCCTCATCATCGCAACCAAAGACATCGCGGAATGATGATCCTGGCGTGGTTGGACAATCATCTGCCTCAAAACCAACAACATTGTCACCATATCCATCACCATCTTGGTCAGCATGTTGTGTCGCCTCATCTGGAAATGCATCTGAACCTTCAGTAGTTGTCCATAGTTCGTCACCATCGGAATACCCATCTCCATCCGAGTCCGTACAGCCGAGACGGTCTTGAGTTGAGTTTCCTGCAATTAACATGCATCCGTCTTCAAGATCATCGTACCCATCACCATCCACATCACTTGATCGATCAGGATCTGTAGGAAACGCATCGTTTTCGTCTGATATTCCGTCGCCATCTCCATCAACGCACCCAAAGCGATCGATGGTTGAGGTTCCTGCAATACCCGGGCATGCATCAGGTTCAGGTCCGGTCGCATTGTCACCATATCCGTCAGCATCTTGATCGAGCCATTGATGCTTCACGTTCGGCAATTCATCAATGACATCATCCCAACCATCGCCATCCGAATCGATGCATCCATAGCGGTCACCTTTCGTCGAATTTCCGATTGTTGCTGGACAAGCATCTGGTTCAGTTCCACCAGAATTGTCTCCAAATCCATCACCGTCGTCATCCGACCATTGCGTGGGGTCATCTGGGTGTGAATCTTGGTCGTTGCTCCATCCATCTCCGTCATTGTCTGGACACCCATATGTTGCATTTTGCCATGAATCGCCAGGTTCGGTTGGACATGCATCTGGATAATTCCCAGTTGGATTGTCTCCATAACCATCTCCATCTTGATCTGCTGATTGTGTTGCGTCGTAACGGAAAGCATCTGCTCCTTGGGAAACGTTCCACAATCCGTCCGCATCAGAGATGCCATCACCATCTGAATCGGGACAGCCAATTCGATCAATGTTCGAAAAACCATACTGCGTTGGGCATCCATCAGGGTTGGTGCCGCTTGCATTGTCTCCATAACCATCGCCATCCGTATCAGCACTTTGTGTTGAATCGAATGGGAATGCATCTGCTCCATGCACAGCTGTCCAAGTTCCATCAGGATCGGATGCTCCATCACTGTCAGAATCCAAGCATCCGTTTCGATCGATCGATGATGTTCCGAATTGTGATGGACAAGCATCACCGTTGGTTCCAGTGGGATTGTCCCCATACCCATCGCCATCAGTATCGGATTGTTGTGAAGCGTCGTTTGGTAAAATGTCAGCACCATCTGCGACGGTCCAAACTAAGCCATTGAGGCCTGTTGGATCTGGGTCTGAAACGCCATCTCCGTCAGAATCTGGACAGCCAAATCGATCGATTGTCGAATAGGCTTTTACATCGTTGCAAGCGTCTGCTCCGTTGCTAACAAGCCAGGTTCCATCATTGTTTGAATAACCGTCACCATCATTGTCCAGACAACCAAACCGATCAATGGTTGAATTTCCATGGTCAGGTATACAAGAATCGGGTTCAAATCCAGCAGGGTTGTCTCCGTATCCATCAAGGTCCAGATCTGCCCACTGATTTGCAAGAGCAGGGAATGCATCAGCACCGTCGCTTGCGGTCCATGAGAGGTCGGGGTCGGAATATCCATCTCCATCACTATCAGGGCACCCGTCTCGATCCATATTCGAGGTGCCATAGATGCTGACACAATCGTCATCATCGTCTTCGTAACCATCAAGATCAATATCTTCAGTGAGATTGACCAATGTTGTAACTTGATTGATTGCTAAGGCAAAATACTGTGGTCCTGTAGGGACACTCGTCCCGTTCACATGCACTTCCCATGTCCCTTGAGCAGGATTTGCGAATTTCAATCCTCTCAGATTATCTCGGTCGTTGGATAACTCTGTCCATGTTCCAGATGGATCTTTAATCGCCAGATCCAAATCATTGACAAGATTCACTGAAGCAATGGTTGTACTTTCTGGGTCAATCCATGATAAAACGATGTTGAGATCAGGAGCAGAAGCTGGAATATTGAAACTCCATCCTCGACTATCTGAGGTCGATACGCTCTCATCTTCAATAAACGTAGCATTCAATGCATTTCGAAGGTCGACTCTGCCCCACCCCTCGTGATTGTTTGGGGCGATTTCACCCGCACCGTTTGTTGCTGAACTGTATTGTCCACTCATGTCAGTAGCGCTTGCTGCAAAAATGGCTTTCACGAGTGCAGAACTTGGATCGAGATGGCCTCGATTATCGATGAGGTGTTCTAGAAGAAGGGCTGTGGCTCCTGCCGTCAATGGAGTTGCCATGCTAGTTCCACCCATGTATGTGTATGAGGTATTGTATGCCAACCAGCCAACGTCAGTGGTTGACCTTGATTTGGTTGAAAGAACGTATGTTCCTGGCGCAGATATGTCTGGTTTGATTCGCCCATCATCAACAGGTCCACGGCTCGAAAATGCAGCCATGCCATTTATGTTATCGGCACGAAGGTCGTTGTTAATCGGTGAATCATACGATGGACCCCAGATGTAACTAAGGCTAGGGCGGTCGTTTTCACTTGCACCAACAGAAAAGACGTTCTTGGCTGTTGCAGGGCTTCCTAATGAATCATCATCAATTTCTCCATTGCTCGGAGTGGTGTCTACTCCTGAATTTCCTGCTGCGAACAAAATTGTCATGTTTTGATGATCGCGTGCTCCTATGTCTGCCTGAATTGAACGAAGTGTGTAGACGCCAAAACCTGAACTGGTTGAACCCCAAGAATTCGTGTGAACTCGAGAACCGTTCTCTGCAGCGGGGTCAAACAATTCAGCGATGTCGGCAGGGAGCCCCATGAGCGAGTATCTTTCGTCGCCGGGAGTGGAGGGGTCATCACCATTTGCACACCATGCACCTACGGCCTGAAAGTAAAGCCGTGCTTCGGGTGCAATTCCCTTGATGTTTCCAGAAGAATCGGTACCGTCACCCAAAACTGAGCCTGCAACGTGCGTGCCGTGACCATCAATATCCGACGCCCCATCATCGGCGACAGAGCCACACCATGTTGCCTCTGCACTTGTCATTGAAAAGGAGATGATATCCACAATATGATCTCTAAAATCAGGATGCATCGTAGAGTCATTTGTTCCGCTATCGAGACCACTATCAGCAACTGCGACGATAATCCCAGTACCATCGACGTGATTCCAGGATGAATCGATTCCATTCATTGTTGATTGATCCCACAAATCTGTGGCTTTTAGGACCGTATCAGCAACATCATTGTAGTGCGTATACCAATGTTCTTCTTCCAACCATTCAATCTCATCTTGGTTTGCTAGCCACGCAATTGCATTTGAATTTGGGTCAACATTCACGCCCGCAAAGCGACCGGAATGATACCTGACTTCGATGTTATCCATTGAAGAAATATCTTCTGGGAGAGATTCGCCGCTCAGGAGAAGATTGATTGGAACCATATCTTGATGATAGAATACAGTCGCTTGACCAATGCTCATCCCATTCAAGACCTTTGCAAGTCCAAGACTGATCTTGTCCGTAGGGTCAATTTTTAGGAGACCATGAACACCAAGTGAGTGAAGTTTTTCGATTGAGTGTTTGTTGAGCTCGCAACTGAATCCATTCGGTGGAAGGAACGAATAACAATCAATACCGGCTTGCTTCAGTTCGCCCTTCCATTCAGTTGGAACAGGAAACGTATGAGTGAGGACATAAAATCCACTAAGCGTGTGCTCATGTGCTCGTTCTGACCACTCTTCGACCGATGTAACGGTTGCATCCCGATAGAGCAAATCGATTGAACCGACACCTTCGCTTGAATCATACCAGCCTCTGGCATGTTCTTGCACAGGGAGAACTCCCATTGTAGAGAATAAATCCAACTCTGCATGTGTGTCGATTTCGATTTCGGGCAGAGGTTGACTTGAGGCGAATGGTGTTGCAAGATGTGCCAGCATGAGGCAAATGAGGAAGGTCGAAACTCTTGCGCGACGTTCCGCCATGGTGGTGTCTTGGCATAGGTTACTCATCAATGATTTGCATTGAGTTCGTTAAATCAATAACGAGAATTGAAAACAGGTTCATGTCAGCATCGTTTATGCGCGGAATGGCTTCAAACAGCGGCGATGCAATGGAGCCAACTGACATCAACGACAAGACACAGATTGTAGGTCGTCAAATTTGGCGTGTCGTACCGTATGCAAAGCGATATCCCGGCAGGGTCGTTGCTGGAATTGTTGGCAACGCAATGGCGCGTTTCTTCGATTTGATGCCCTTTGTTGCAATCGGTCTTGCAGTGGACTACTTTACGGGGGGAGCTCTTCTCGGTCCACAAGTCGTTCAAGATTTCGTAACTTCGTTTGGGAGTGATCCTGCAGTTGGGTATGGAATCCTCATTTTCCTTGGATTTTTCTTCCTAGCTATTTTTCAAGGAATTTCTGAGTATTCTTGGCAAACTTTAGGTTACAAAATTCAACATGACCTTCGAATGGATGCAACAAAGTCATTGATTGCAATGGAAGCATCATACTACGATATGCGACAAACTGGACAAATCATGGCCGTATTGTCGAGCGATGTGAACCAATTGGAAGATGTGGTTTCGGATTCTTCGACTTCGATTATCCGAATAATTGTCACTTTCTTGACGGCCTTCCTCATCCTCGTTTTAATGTCATGGAAGTTGGCAATCGTTCTCTTCGGGCCAATTATTTTCATTGTTCCTATCGTGTATTGGTTTTCGACCAGTGTTCAAAGGAAATATCGAAAACAACGTGAATCTACGGGCGATATCACCGCTGTTTTAGAGAACCTCATTTCAGGTATAGCGGTTGTACAAGCCTACAATGCAGAGGAGTGGGAGGCAAATCGCGTTGACCGCGAATCAGGAGCATACCGTGATCAAGCAATGGGGGCTAGTCAAGACCGTAACCGTTTCATCCCGATGATTTACGTCGTTGCAGGTATTGCATTTGGTTTGTTGGTCACAGCTGGAGGCTGGCTTGCAAAGGAAGGAGACATAACGACGGGTCAGTTGGTGACATTTTTGCTCATCAGTACACGAATGACCATGCCGATGTTCATCTTCGGCATCCTCGTCAATCAACTTCAACGCGGTGAAGCAGCAGCTCGTCGCGTCTTTGCAGCCATCGATTTGGAACCAACGATTGTTGATCAAGAGGGCGCAGTTGAACTTCTCGGTCCAATTGAATCGATTGAATTCAAAGATGTTCACTTCACATATCCAAACACATCGACAAAAGTCTTGAGTGGTATTTCATTCAAGGTTGCAGGTGGTCAATTTCTTGGCGTGATGGGCCATACTGGTGCTGGAAAAACAACCATTCTCAAGCTGTTGATGAGGTATTATGTGCCTGATTCTGGTGAAGTACTCATCAACGGAAACAACATCAATACTTACACACTGTCCAGTGTAAGGGAAGCGATAGGATTTGTAAGCCAAGATCCTTTCCTTTTCTATGGCTCAATCCGAGACAATGTCCAATACAACCAAGTCGCTGATGAAGCTGATCTTCGAGCTGCACTAGAACTTGCAGGAGCATGGGAATTTGTTGAAGAACTCGAGGACGGGATAGAAACAATGGTTGGCGATCGGGGGGCAATGCTCAGTGGTGGCCAACGTGCTCGTGTTTCACTTGCTCGGGCTCTACTCAAGAAACCATCCTTGTTAATTTTGGATGAAGCATCGAGTGCGTTGGATGCGGAAACGGAACGTCGCATTCAAGAAAATCTCCTCAGTACAGGATCAGGGCGGGCAACGATTGCCGTTGCCCATCGATTGAGCACCATCCGAAATGCAAACGAAATTCTAGCAATGGTTGATGGTGCAGTTGTTGAACGTGGTAAACACGATGAACTTCTTGAACATCAAGGTGTCTATTCAAGCCAATGGACAATCCAAACTGGTGACATGGCTGGAATCTAATCACGTTCGTTCAAGAATCGGACGAAGGATGGTTGACATCTGTTCTTGGGTGCTTACTGGGATGAATGCTTTGTTCCCCCATAAAATGAGTATTGAAATGAAGAAAAACAAGGGGATGCCTACAATCAATGACCAAATTGCAACAGTGAGATCAAGGATGTAATATTCTTCAAACAACTCGGAGACAATGATGGTTCCGAAAAGGACGATGACACGTGTGAAGGTCAGTACTGAACGAATGGTAAGCCAAATCTCCTCCTCATCGGATTTTTCTTGGGCGAAACCTTCAGCCATGGGGTTCCTTCTTTTCATCCATTGAAATGGATTGCGTCGATTATGCGACTCAAAGTGTACGTTCTCGGTCATCGATTTGTCGACCGACGCCAGCCGCACCACCCGTTCGACGAATTTCACGCCAAGCTTTGTTGACGCCTTGTCCATAAGCCCAGTGAGCCAAGAAGACAAAGAGCGGTGCCAATGCAACCGTTCCAAACGAACGATGAGGACTGGTGCCGATTGCTGCACCAAACCAAGAAAGTCCAATGTACAATCCCATGAGGCCGAGTGTTCCGTGAACTGCAACTCTGGACCACGTCCAATCACCGTCGATTGAGAACCAAGGGTAATCAGTTGCTCCTCCAGTTACTACACCAGCAACCAATGCGATCAACGAGAGAGCAGTAAGCCATGGAAAGAATCCGATTGCCGTATGGGACCATGTTGCAATTTCAGGCCATCTCTTGTTTGCAACCATTCGCGTGTAGCCATAATTTCGCATTTGCTTCATGTAAGGTTTGAAGGGACGTCGCCGTCGGTGTGGCATCACGTTGGATGGGTCGATGAAGAGTTTGTGACCCTCACGCTGAATTTTGGCATCAAGTACGACGTCTTCCGCACCGATACAACCCGGTTCAAAGAAATTGACTTGGCGGAGATTTTTCATTCTATGAGCACAATTTACTCCGGGATTATGTGTAATCGGGACCAACTCTCCACGAGGCTTTGCACCATACCTCGTTCCAGCGGTCATGAATCTCGTACAAAAGGCAACATCGGCACATTTCGCCCCAAATGGGTCCTCATCAGGAGCAAAATTCGGTCCTCCGACAGCTCCCACTTCAGGGTCTTTGAACCATCGAATCAATTTCTCGGCCCAATCCAAGGGAGGAATTGTATCATCATCGGTAAACAAAACCAGGTCATGGTCCATTTGTTGGAGGGCGAAATTGCACGCATCTGCTCGATTGGTCGAAGGATCTTCGATCCAAGTGACGCCATACTTTTCACAAACATCCTTGGTATGGTCTCTCGATTTGGAGTCTGAAATGACGATCTCAATATCGGGATACGTTTGTTGTGTTAACCTGTTGAGGACAATATCCAGTTCGTCAGCATTGTTGATGGTCGGAATCAAAATGGCAACCTTGTAAGGTTCCCCATCTTCGTTCAATACGGGCTCCACCATGATGTTCCGTGTTGGAACTTACATATCAAAAAGATGTTCTATTCATCAACATCATCTCGCTTGAGATGTTTGATGTCGCGAATACTTGAACCGACTTCTGGCAATTCAGCCATCGTTTTTTGCATGCCTTCGGTGACCTTGAGTGCCTCAAGTTTTCTTCCAGACGGAATGATTCGGGAATCATATGTTGCAACAGCATCATTGTAAGCACCTACGACGGTATTGAGATTCCGGCCAAGTTTTGCTAGGTCGTGACTGAATTTGGTCGCACGCTCATAGAATTCTTTTGCTTGACCATGAATTTCTCGAGCATTTTCAGCCATCGATTGTTGATGCCAATACAATCCAACCGTTCGTAGAAGCGCGAGAAGCGTAACTGGTGTGACGATGAGAACGTGTTTGCTGAAAGCATACTCCTGAAGGCTTGGCTCGTACTCGAATGCAGTGGAGAGAATCGGTTCTGCGGGAATGAACATCACCGTAAAGTCTGTTCCTTCAAGCAATCGCGGATAATCACGTGATGCCAAATCATTGACGTGTTTCTTGACGTCGTTGGCATGTTCTTTCATTTTTAGGGCTCGAGCTTCACCATCATCCAGTTCCAATCCGTCCCAATATGCTGCAAGTGGTACCTTTGAATCCACGGGAACATGGCCGCCGTTGGGGATCTTCGCAAGAAGGTCGACGCGTGCCCCACCTGCGCCGGATTTCAAAGTGACCTCTACATCGAAATCACAGTGTTCGAGCATGCCTGCAGCCTCGGCGATGTTCTTGAGGGCAACTTGCCCCCAGTTTCCTCGTGCTTTAATCGAGCCGCGAAGGGCAGTTGAGAGTTTCACGTTTGTATCGCGAAGATTGGTCGTTTGTTCCTGCAATCCCTCAACCATTCGCTTGATGCCCTGGTATGCTCCCTCTCGGTTCTTCTCCATTTCATTGGTTGCCTTTTCCAGTTTTTCGAGATGATCTTTGATCGGCGAAACGAGAAGTTCAACTTCCTTTTTTCGTGCATCATAATCCTTGTTTGCTTCGGATTGAACCTTACCCAATCGTTCCTCTGCAAGACGAAGAAAGTCTTCTGAATTTTGACGTGCAACTGCAGTAGCGACACTCTCCATTTCAGCAACAAGTGTTGCTTTGTTCCCATGTGCAGCTTGAGCTTCAGCCTCCGCACGAACCAATTCAGTCGAAAATTTCATTTTCGCTAGAACCCATCCAAGGCCAATTCCTAAACCACTGGCGATGATGATGATGACGATGTCAAGTGCTTCAGTCATAGGTTGTACTTTTGCCGAGGGTTCTTGAAGACGTCGGCGAAAAGAGAGTCATCCAACGCGCGAAAAGGGTATTTCTCGAATAGTAAGTTCATAAGCCGTCGAACAGAGAGGCAATTTGTAGGGGTGCCTCAGATGTTGAACGTCACAGCTCGCCAAGAACTCATGAGCAAGATTTTGGACACATTAATGATCGTCGTTGAAGACGCACGATTCGATTTTGAAGAAGATGGATTGACTGTCCGTGTAGTCGACTCGTCACACGTAGCAATGATCAAATTGACAGTTGATGCTGCAGCGTTCGACGGATGGGAGTTGGATGCAAAGAAAATTGGCTTGGAGATGAAGAAAATCCGAGAACTGACCTCCCTTGGTGGTTCCAGTGACTTGATTGAGATTTCACATCAAGACGGAGGGGACTTCACGATGAATTTGGGTAAAATTGTTCGCAATCTTCGTCCTCTTGACAATGCAACAATGGCGTCGCCACCATCTCTTCCAAAACTTGAGTTGCCTTGCAAGGTCGTCATGAATGGTGCCGAACTTGGTCAAGCGCTGAAAGCTGCAAAGCAAGTAGGTGATTTGGTTGAATTCAGCATTGATGAAAAATCCTTCAAAGTTTTCGTCAAGAACAACACAGATTCAGTAGACATTTCTTTTGACAAGGATGAAATGGATGAATTGGTTTGTGATGGAGCAGCACGTAGCCAATACAGTCTCACGTACCTTGAACCGCTTGCACGTCGATTTGGTCCAGGCGATAACGTCACCATTCAATTCGGTGAAAATTTCCCACTTGCAATGAACTTCACGTTCGAAGATGGGGCAGCAGAGGTTGATTATTTCCTCGCACCTCGAGTTGAAAGCGATTACTGATTAGTATTCGCGCCAGCCGTGGCCGCAATCTTTGCATGTTAACATACGAGTTTCAGGTTCATCGGATGAACGAGTTTGCTCGAGATAAAAATAAACTTCAGTACAATCGCACTTCGGGCACATGTATGATTCAGTTGAAAGAACACCTTTGCGTTGATCAGAATCCTTGATGATTTCATATTCACGTTTTTCCGCTTTCGTGGTTGTTTTTGTTTTTGAAAGATCAATCTCTTTTCCTTCAACTTTCATTTTGACATTCGCAGGTCCTGTATACCCACATTTGTAGTTCGTACATGTGATGTCACCACTCGGACTTGGAAATGAAAGAGTACCGCATTCAGGGCAAAACATACCAAAGCCATTGGCATTATACATTTAATCATGATGGTAATGCCCACACCATCATTTTATTTTTCGAGGTCGATAAAAGGAAAGTCGGCGAGGAGGTAACAACATTCAATTCCAAGCGGGAACTGGGCGTTCTATGTGGCTCTGGTATTCGTGGCAATCAGCAGCCATTGTCAATGAAGATGGCGATGTGCTCGATCTTGAGACAAACAGCGCTCGATTTTCGGTTCATGTTGCAAAAGATCGGCTACAAATGGTTGCGAATGGACAAATGATACCAGAAGCCGTTCTTCTAGCAGAACGATTTCCAGATGCCAAGCCGACACCACATGGATCAGAAGAATTGCCAGAATTTGATGTTCCACAACCCACAGACCATCAAATGGAGGTTGCAGATCAAGCAGCTCTTCTACTCGCCAAGGAGGGTGTTGCTGTTTCAGCAGCAGATCCTGATCGAAGGCTAGAGCACCTTCTCAAGGCGAGTGAGGAACTGCGAACACTTCACCTTACAATGGAAGCAAGACTGATTGAATGGGTTGGTCTTTTCCTTCCTTCTGCGCGATTTGAAACAAATCGTTCACAAGTCGCGACAAGACTACGGGATGTTTCCTCTCTTTCGGAGTTTGCATCATCACTTGGAGTGGAAGATGCTTACGAACAACCAACTGACGTTGAATGGAAAGCACTTCACAATTGGGCGGTTATGGTATCCGAACAGAATCGCGTCTTGGACCGATTGGAGCATGCAATTCGTAGTTCTGCACAAGCCCACCTTCCTTCGACTTCGATGCTTGTCGGTCCACTTCTGGCTGCCCGGTTGTGTGTAGAAGCCCATGGGCGTTCTCGACTCGCTCGACTTCCTTCTGGAACAGTTCAGGTACTCGGGGCAGAGAAAGCATTCTTCAGTCATCTTCGTAGTGGTACAGCACCGCCAAAGCATGGACACATTTTCATGCATCCTTGGATTTCAAGGTCACCACGATGGGTGCGTGGAAAGATAGCAAGGATGTTAGCATCAAAAATTAGTATTGCTGCACGAATCGATGCCTTTGAGGGGACTCCAATGAGTCAAGACGATGTGGATAACATTGAAACAAAGGTAGAGGCTATTCGCAAAGAATTTTCGAAACCTCCAAAACGCTGAGGTGGTCAAATAGCCAAGAATCGACGTATTCGTCCCTTATCCGACTCCGTCTTACTCGAAGGCAGAAACGTTTGGACAGTTAATGCAAATCCCGGAGTTTCGATTCGAGGGGAATCGTTACGGAAATTTCGCGGTGTTGAACATCGCCGATGGGACCCGAACCGATCAAAACTGAGTGCAGGGTTGTTGAGAACGCGAAACGATCCGTCAAATCTGCTTCCTCAATCTGGCTCGACCGTTTTGTATCTCGGTGCAGGACACGGAACAACAATTTCGCATTTGCATGACCACCTCTGCGGCAAGGCGAATCAATACAATGGCCGACTCGTTGCCGTTGATTTAGCACCAAGATGTCTCCGTGATTTGACACATCTTGCGGGGATGAGGCCTGGATTGGTTCCAGTTTTAGGTGATGCCAGAAAATTTGATGCATGGGGAGTTTTGATTCCATCGCGAGTCGATTGGTTGTTTCAAGACGTAGCTCAGGCAGGTCAAGTTGAGATTTTCCTTTCAGCAGTACGTCGCTTCCTCAGTAAGAATGGAGTTGGGCTCCTCTCGCTTAAGGCTGCAAGTGAGCGTCACAATGAAGGCGGCGATCAAGATATTTTCGCGAAGGCTATTGCACAACTTTCAAGCGAAGTCGAACTTGTTGAACACATAAATCTGACAGGATTTGAAGACCAGCACGCCCTTTTCGTCATTCGAAGGAAGTGAGATATTGCCTGAACTTCCCGAAGTTGAAACTGTTCGACGGGGCTTGGAGCAAGCGATGCTTGGCCGTACAATTACCAATGTTCTTCTTCGACGAGAAAATCTCCGATTTCCATTCCCTGATGATTTTCCTTCACGAGTAATTGGACGAACTATTGATTCCATTCGACGCAGAGCGAAGTACCTGCTTTTGGATCTTGATGATGGACAAATCATTCTCTCCCATCTTGGAATGTCAGGTCGATACACTCTGTTTGATTCTGAGAAGGTAAAGCAGTTTCCAGCCGGGGATGACGAAGTGTCCAGATTCGGTTCAGCCACTGGATTCGAAGGCCGTCATGACCATGTTGAGTTCCGTTTCGATGATGAAAGCGTTGCAGTGTATACAGACCCTCGACGATTTGGAATCATGGATTTGATTGAAGTTGGTGAAGAACAGATTCATCCTCTGCTCGAATCTTTGGGGCCTGAGCCCTTTGGTGACTGGAGTGCGAAGGACCTCGCCAAAAAATTGCAGAACAAAACAACGAGCATCAAAGTTGCATTACTCGACCAACGTGTTGTTGTTGGTGTCGGTAACATCTATGCATGCGAAGCATTGCATCGTAGTGGAATCCATCCTCAACGACAGAGTAAGACCTTGGTTCGAAAAGATGGAAAGCCGACCAAAAAATTGCAACGTTTGCATGAAAACGTCGTTCAAGTTCTTCAGCAAGCGGTTGAAGTTGGCGGCAGTTCATTGAACGATTTTGCAGATGTGAATGGCACGCTTGGCTATTTTGGCCATCACTTCCAAGCATACGACCGAGAAGATCAGCCATGCCTGCAGTCAAACTGCGGGGGTACGATTGAACGAATCACACAGTCTGGACGTTCAACCTTCCTCTGTCCAAGATGTCAACGCTAACTTGCGATAACTCCGAACATGACCGTCGCTGCAAAGCCCCAAAGAACGGCAGCTGTCAATCGGTTCACAATCGAACCATTTGCACGCAACCAATCAAGCAAAGGCGTTCCTGTCAAGAACACAGCAACCAAAACATACCAAGCCATATCGATGGCCATGCCAATGAAACCAATGACAAGTTTCGTTTCAAGACTCATCCCCGATTCGAGAACCTGGGCGAGAACAGCAACGAGGAATAAGGCAATTTTTGGATTAAAGAAGGCAATGGAAAAACCTTCGAGAAAACCTCTTGCTTCACCTTCCAAATCGGCTTCAGTTTCCTCACTACTGTGTGCCCACATCAACCAGCCATACCAAATAAGGAGGACGATACCAATCCACTGCAATCCAACAAAGACTTGGGGTGCTTCCTCGAGAAGAACAATCAAGCCGAAGATGGCAACACCGGCATAGAGCCCAAAGCCGATTCCATGGCCTACAGCACACATGACACCACGTCGGCGACCTCCGACGATGGTGTTACGTATGACCATCAAGAGGCTCGGTCCTGGTGAAATGGCACCTAGAAAGAACACCGTGCTTGCTGCGAGAATGGCTTCCCAAGCAAGGTCCATATCCTCTCGGTGGAATCACACCCTCTTGATTGCTTTCATAGCAAGAAGAAGGTGTAGCCGCCTTTCCATGGGTCGAGTTCTGCATTCGCCTTTGCAGTTGCTTCCGCATAGATCGAAGTGTACTTTCTGCTCTGTACCGTTTTGAGGACTGCACGAAGGAATGCCTCGTTTGATTGGACGTGTTGCTCTTGGTTTGCCATGAACGGAAAACAGCATCAACGGTTATGAATGTTTCTTTATTTTGTCCAAACAAACTGAATAATTGCCGTAAAGTGGAAATTAACCTCGTATCCGTTTCGGTTTTCGAGACGTAAATTTTTCGTAGGCATGAGCGGTTGATTCTTTCCGGTAAATTCGGAAACCTGTTGGTCCCGGAAGACGCAGGTGTCTCTCAGCAGGATTTGTTCCTGGGCCATGCCATACTCTGTTGTTTGATTCTTTGATTTCACTCGATGCAAAAATGACATGACGTGGCATGGATTCAATATCGTAATCATCCAAATCTTCCTGAAGAACGACGCCAGCCATCTTGAGTTTTCGTTTCGCTCGAAGGGCAGATACAGCTTCTTTTCGATGCGATGAACGAAGGATGTCGAGTCCAAAGTGATCTCCAATTTTCGCTTCTCGACAATCAGGGACATCGAACCATCGTTCTGAGCGAAGTGTTGCTTGTTTGACAACTTGGAAGGTTTTGATATCGATTGCAGCAAGTCCGGGTGAGACATGGTTGTAGGCACCTATATCCATTGCAATCCAAGCTGGGCGTCCATCGCTCAGTCGTATCTCGCTTTGTGCAACGGATCCAGGACTTGGGCCTACCTTGGTTGTAGTTGAATGACCGAAGATTACAGTACGATTTGGATCAACAGCGTATTCGTGTGCGTAGAATCGTTTTCGAATCCAAAGCAGTTCCTTATCACCCTGAAGATCAAGTGGCATTCTTGGATCGTAACCAGCGTGAACGAGCCTTACGTCATCGAGAACAATGTGATTTGGTAAGTTATCCATCCACATCAAATCACTGGCAAAAAGTTTCTTTGCTTCGTACAAATCTCCATTCGCTCGAACGATGTAAGAGCCCCATGTTGAGCGACCACCACGCTCAAGCCATGGTTGCCATAACTCGACGTGCCCATCCTCCTGGAGCGATGTAATTGCCATCAACTCATGGTTTCCTTTCAAACAAATGATTTGAGGATGAGTACGAATGTAATCGATTAATCCTGCAGAATCTGGTCCTCGATCGATCATATCACCAAGACAAACAACACGGTCCTCCGCACCGAGTTTCAAACGATATATAAGTGCACGAAACGTACCGAGATGCCCATGGATGTCTCCAATCGCCCACACTCTTCTGCCATCATCCAACCGACCTTGAAGGTCAGCTTCGATGTGTGAATCTCGGAAGGATGGTCCCAGTGGAAGGTCCAACTTACAACTCATGGAATTTCACCAGAGAGGATGTTCCTCTTCGGTCGCTACTGAACAATGAGGATATATTGTCTTCGCTTCATTTGAGGGTAAAAAGTGTCGATTTTCTGACCTTTTCCGATTTTTCAGGTTGTATTCTTTCCACGTACTGGAAAGTGAGACGTCCAAAAAATATCAAAACTATTGAGACGGAGTTCAAATAATCACATATTTCTGCGGTATTGCCCACCAACACGGAACAATGCCTCTGTGATTTGTCCAAGACTTGCAACCTTGACAGTTTCCATCAACTCTTCGAAGACGTTTCCACCTGTTCGTGCAACTTCTTGTAATTGAGCGAGAGCGGCCGTTGTCGCATCGCCTTCCTTTGTTTGACGATCTTCGGTTCGCTCAAGACAGGCTTGCTTTTCTTCAGGCGTTGCTCGAGCCAATTCCATTTCGAAATCATCCGCACTTGATTCATCGAAGACTTGTGCATTCGGATTCTGGAAGGTGTTGACACCGATAATTGGAAGCGTCCCGTCGTGCTTGAGGTGTTCGTAATACATCGATTCGTCCTGAATCTTTCCACGTTGGTACATAGTCTCCATTGCACCGAGAACGCCTCCACGTCGAGAGATGGCTTCGAATTCTTCGAGAACAGCTGCTTCAACAAGGTCTGTG
>JAYXXD010000008.1:0-37821 GCA_036019775.1 Thermoplasmatota archaeon | reverse complement strand
ATTGAAGGCAAAGGAAATGAATTTCCAATTGAATGTTCAGCCGTAATTGATGCTTCCGGCGTGTCGGGGGCAGCCTCGAAACTCCTTGATATGGGGACAGAGGTTGAGGTCATCGCTGGATTCCAGTACGAGTTGAACGATGTGCCTAACGATGGCTACCTTGACTTCTACCTTTGGCCAAAGTATTCACCACATGGTTATGTTTGGATGATTCCAAAAGAAGGAGAACGAGCCAATGTCGGATTGGTAACAACCGACAAGAAAGGAGCAATCCGCTACCTCGACTCGTTCATCGAAGACACCTACCTTGCTGGAAAACCTGCAGTCAATCCTCCTTGGCGAAAGGATGGAATGAAGATCAAACCGTTTGGCGGAACAATTCCAATCTCTGGGCCTCGCAGCAAGACGGTTGACGATGGCCTCATTCTCGTTGGTGATGCTGCGGGCTTCACTTCACCATTGTTCGAGGGAGGATCGCATCTTGCCTTATGGTCTGGTCGAGAAGCTGCACACGTACTCTCAAAGGGCATGAAGAGTGGTGACTTGTCCGCAAAAGCACTTGCACCCTACGAACAAGCTTGGAAATCGACCTTCCCTCCGTATCATAAGATTCTGAAGGGCAAGGATGCCTTGTACAACCTTTCCGACGAGGAAATGACAGCGATGGCAAAGTGCCTTCCTGAAGAGCTTGGGAACATGAGTCCATTGACCAAACTCGGAATTGGATTGAAAATTATGGTTCGTAAACCAACACTTCTCTTCAAGCGAGTGATTTCTGTGCTTCTCTCGTTTGGATACAGCCGAGCGAAACACTTCGGCTGGTGATGGACTCACGCAAAGCAATAACAAGGATGCGTCCTTGGTAACAGCATGTGGGGATGGACGCTTGTTCTGGCCGTCCTTGCTTGTATCGTCATGATGCTTTGGCCAAAGTGGCGGGTTGAGCAACCCATTGTCTCGGTATTGCTCCATCTGACAGTGGCAGTCCCATTCGTAGCACTCGCTTCACGATTTATTGTAAACGATACGTCGATTCTTCATGTCGCCCTCAATGGGGGGGAGGACCTTCCGCTCAAATATCGATTCGCGGCAACGTGGGCTGCCCGTGAAGGACCATTGCTCATGTGGGCTGCCTGGATGGGTCTTGTTGCATGGTGGTTTGGTCGTCCACTTGCCTCAGAATTGGACCAAACGCATCAACTCCGATTGCGTTTAATGCACGGATTCACGCTCCTTCTTCTCCTGATTTCAATGACGCTCGATCCATTCGCTGAGAACCCTCTCGGATTACGAGGCTCAGGACTTAATGAGTTGCTTCAAACTGATTTGATGGTGATTCATCCACCACTCGTTTTCCTTGCATATTCTCTATGCATTGCACTTGCAGCAACGAGTTTAGCCATTCTCCAGTATGGTGATGATGCTGATATCGACAAGCGTATGCTGCATCAGACTCGCCCGGGGTTACTCATCGCCACCCTTGGAATCGGATTGGGAGGACTTTGGGCCTACATGGTTCTCGATTGGGGTGGCTATTGGGCATGGGATCCTGTGGAGACAGGGTCTTTCCTTCCCTGGCTTGCACTTGTCCTCATGGGCCATCTGCGTACACGCCCTGGGAAGACATCAACTCTGATGTGGACTGGACTCGGCCTTGCGACTGGAGCTCTCGCTCTGTTTGCAACCTTGGTTACACGTGCTGGTGGAGTTTGGGCTGCTTCTGTTCACACATTCGTCGTTTCAGCTGACGGAACGCCACCAACGGATGTGTTCGGCCGGATGATGGTTTTGAAAGATCGTGCTGAAGGTGTTGAAATCGTATCCTATGTTCTCCTCATTCTATTGCTCAGTGGTGTCTTCATCCGTGCAGCCCAAGGGGCAACACGACGACCATTTTCGAATTTATTCCTCATCCCTGTTGTTGGAGCCATGATTGCAGTTGTGTTTGATTACACAACTTATGCCCATGCTCCCTCATTGTTCTTCGTAGCGATGGTATTTGCCCCAACGGCTGTCGATTGGCCCAAGCATGGCCCGAGGGATGAATCGCTATGGTCGTTCAGAGGCTTTCTGTCTACTCCTTGGTTAATCATCGTCCCAGCTGTTGCCTATTTGCTGACTCAGGATCTGCTCTTTGTCTTGCTCAATTGCTTAATGTTCGTCCCCCTCTATGCAGCACCAGATGCTCGAAAGGCGTGGGGTTGGGGTGCAGCAGGAACGATGATGTGTTTGGCTTCAGCATGGTCTGGTTTGGTCGAACTGCATGTTGCCGCAATTATGCTCGGATTCTACATCCTCCCTTGGTTGGTAATGGGTGAAGAGGAGATGGAGCAGAAGCCATGGTTGACTCGTAAATTCTTGATGCAAACAACGCTTTGGGCACCTGTGGTTCTTACCAGTCTTTACATCATTCTGACGTTGGTTATTCTCGTATCGAGCATCGATGCGGTTCAATTCAACGCACACGAACTCTACGGCGCTCCATTCGTCATGGGGATGGCTCTTGCTTTGTTCGCTTACACTTCGAGAAAGCAATCACCAAAGCAGGTTTTATCGGTCGTTCTTGGTACTGCACTGGCTTCGATTGTTTTGGCTATTCTGGTTCCATCTGCACTTGGAGGGGATGCAAATGAACCCATTTCTGAATTCCTTTCACGCGGTACGATTGCATGGCTTGTGCTTCCTTCCGTTTTGGTTGCAATCGTTCCTGTTGGTGCTGAAGTGTACAAGCGAGTACAAACTTCAGGATTCGCAAAGATTGCTCCTGCGGCTCACCTTGTTCACTTTGGCCTACTCTTACTCCTGATTGGACATGTGTTTACAACCGTTCTCGTCGATCGTGATGATGCAACACATCGAATCACATTGGTCCGTGGAGAGATGGTTGAAGTTGACGGGTATGGTTACGTGTTTGAAGACATTGTTCTTGAAAACGAAGACCTTGAGGTTGGTGATGGATATGTTGGAGCCGTTATCAGCGTCTATTCTGGTCAAGAGAAAATCGGAGAAGTTGAACCGGGCTTGATTCGATTTGATGGTTCACCAAACCCGCCGAGAAGCGAAGTGGATACGTTGGTTCGTTACCATGGTGATATCGTGTTTATCTTTGACGGTTCCCAAACGACGGGACTCATGCAACAAGTTTCAACCGATGGTACGGATTCTGTACAACGCATGCGTGTCATCATTTACGACCTACCTGGCTCACATCTGGTCTGGGCAGGTTGGGCTCTGATGATGGTTGGAATGGCTTGGCTGACCGTTCTCGATGCACGAAATACACCGCATCCTCGTAGTGAGGAAGAGTAGGTTTTCATCCAATTGACTTATCAATACCTTGCGAGTCGCCGAAGCGTTCAGGTGAACCTACATGGAAGAAGGCGACATTATTCACGTTGATTATGACCTCTACAATGGCGAAACAGGCGATTTGATTGAAACCACCCGTGAAGCCACGGCTCAGGAGCATGAAATGCATGATGAAAACCGTACGTACCAACCAATGGTATGTGTTGTAGGCTCGGGTTCTTTGATTCCAGGATTTGAAGAAGCACTCCTTGAAGCAAAGGTCGACAAGGACGTTGACCTTGAACTCGCACCTGCTGACGCTTACGGCGAAAAGGATCCAACACAAATTGAAACCATCAGTATCGACAAGCTACGACGTGCAGTTCGTGACCCAAACGCACTCTACCTCGGTGCTCCTGTCAACATTGGCGGACGTCAAGGATACCTTTCGTTCCTTGCTGCAGGTCGTGCACGTATCGATTACAACCATCCAATGGCTGGAAAGACGCTAAAGTACAACTTCAAGATTGTTAAGGTCGTCGAAGGAAAGGAAGAGAAGGTTGCTGCACTTCTTGAATCGAACACAGGTCATTCTGACTTTGGTGTCACATTCGATGGTGATGACCTTAGCATCGTTATTCCACAAACTATGCTGTTTGATACCAATGCAGCGATGATGAAGTTCCGACTTGTTACCGTTCTTCGCGATGCTGTCGATTGTGGCAAAGTTTCCTTCATTGAAGAACACGAACCTCGTGTTATCGCAGAAGAAGAGTGAATAGAGAGGGAAGAGATATTTCTCAGACCCTACTCGTCGGCATGAGGGCGTAGCATGGCAACACTCGAATCGATTGATGAAGTTCTTGCAACACATCAACCCGCTTTACCGTCCACTCGATTGTCGATGGTTGAGCAAACACTGACGCGTTTGTTCCTCGTCCTTGTGATCGGTGTTACGCTTGGCCTTGTATTGATGCCAGAAACCGTTTGGAATGATGGTTTGCGTCCAATCATTTGGGAACCCATTCAACAAGATGCTGGAGCGCAAGGTGATGCAGGTTATTCCTATCAAAATACGGCGATATACACCTTTGGGCTCCTCGCATCTGTCGTCGTTTTCCAAGCACTATTCCGCACACTCCAATTGCCGGCGGACGACAAAATGATGCTCGCACTCATCGCTTGGGTCTGCCTAGCACCAATTTTTCGCGTGCTTGAAGATGCTGATTTCTTCCCATCGTCCATCGATTGGCTTCTAATCTCGCCAATCATCCATCTACACTTGGCTACGTGGCTCATCGGAATTGGATTTGTATCTCATTTGGTCGGAAAGAAATGGGACGAGGTTGGTGGTGATTATGGCGAATTGAATATTCGCATGCGCATTGTACCTTTGCTTTGTCTTGCACTTCTTTTCATGTGGGCAATCTTGTTCCAACCAGGTTACGCAGAGCATGATATGGGCTTGTTTTGGGTCGTTGTGGGCCTTGGTATTGGTTTTGCAAGCCTCATCGTTGCATTTCATGCAACTCGAGAATGGCCGACAATCACTCGTGGTCTTCTCGCCTTTGCAGTCGGTGCATGTTTCGTCGGATTAGGACATTGGGCACAACTTGCAGCAACTCCATGGCTCCAAGAACAAGGAAGGATGCCAAACGATGTCGTCTTTTGGCCTGCATTGGTCGTTCTCGGCATCCCTGGAATCATTTGTATTGCTCTATATCGAATCGGCAAAGACGATGCACGTCAACTCAAATTGACTGGATTTGAAGCGGGTGTTCTCCCAGAAGGCATTAGCATCAAGTCATGGGAAGCTGAAGAGAAGGTTGTAGCCAATCACCCCATTGAACAACTTTCAAACAAGGCATTGCTCGCAAGCCCGTTGGTCCTCGCCATGGTGTTTGGACAGTTGTGTGATGGATTTGCGACCATGGTCGGTATCGATTACTTTGATTATTCAGAGAAACATCCATTGAGCGATGCTGTTATTCAATACGGTGGTGGAATTTCTGACAGCCTCGGTTGGGATGTTGAAGGAGCGTGGCTGTTTGCAATTGTCAAGGCGATTCTTGTCGGTACCATCGCTTACATTTTCGTTGAAATGCGTGTTGAAAATCGACAGAAACATCTCCGATTGTTGATCGTTCTTGCCGTCCTTATCGTTGGTCTTGCACCAGGTATTCGTGACATTGGTCGACTCATGCTCGGTGTCTAGGTCCACGATGCCTTGAAGGGTTGAAGCGGAGTGGTCGGGATAGGTGGAAGCACATGGATCGACTACCAACACGAGTCAACAAAGCTGATCCTGATTATTCGACTCGTCGTGAGCACAATCTCCATCTCATTGAAACGCTACGTGAACGTCTTGACCTTGTTCACCAAGGTGGTGGCGAGAAGTACGTCGAGCGCCATCGAAGCCGCAACAAAATGCTCGCACGTGAACGCATCGAACGCATTATCGACCCTGGAACAGCCTTCCTCGAACTTTCCCCATTAGCTGCATACGACCTTTACGATGGTCGTGCCCACTCAGCTGGAATCGTCACAGGTATTGGCTGTGTGCATGGGCGAGAGGTCCTTTTCGTTGCCAATGATGCGACGGTCAAAGGCGGCTCGTATTATCCGATGACGGTGAAGAAACACATTCGTGCACAAACTGTTGCCCATGAAAATCATCTCCCTTGTGTCTACTTGGTCGATTCTGGGGGCGCATTCTTGCCAATGCAGGACGAAGTGTTCCCAGACATTGGCCACTTTGGGCGCATCTTCCGCAATCAAGCACGAATGTCCGGCGATGGCATCCCTCAGGTTGCTGCTGTTTTGGGTTCATGCACAGCAGGTGGCGCTTACGTTCCTGCAATGAGCGACGAGTCGATTATTGTCAAAGGCAACGGAACCATTTTCCTCGCTGGTCCTCCGTTGGTGAAAGCAGCAACGGGCGAAGAGGTTACAGCAGAAGATCTCGGCGGCGCTGAGGTTCACACTGTCCAATCAGGAGTTGCAGATCACTTTGCTGAAGATGAACCTGAAGCACTTCGCATGGTTCGAAACGTACTCGAAAATATTGGTCCAAGAGAATTGGCTCCAGCAGCGCTACAGGAACCTGAGCCACCTGCACATGATGTTGAAGACCTACTGGGATTGATTCCAAGCGACAATCGTACACCAATCGATGTTCGAGAAATCATCGCCCGAATCGTTGATGGATCACGATTCCACGAATTCAAATCACGCTATGGAACAACATTGGTCTGCGGTTTCGCCCATATCCATGGCCACAAAGTTGGCATTGTTGCAAACAATGGAATTCTTTTCTCAGAATCGTCGCTCAAAGGCGCTCACTTCGTAGAGTTGTGTGGTCAACGAGGAATTCCGCTCGTATTTTTGCAGAACATTACTGGGTTCATGGTAGGTCAAGCCTACGAAGCAGGTGGTATTGCAAAGGATGGTGCTAAACTTGTCACAGCAGTTTCCTGTGTGAATGTACCGAAGTTCACCGTTATTGTCGGAGGGTCGCATGGAGCTGGAAACTACGGCATGTGTGGTCGAGCCTACGACCCACGCTTCCTCTTCATGTGGCCAAACAGCCGAATCTCAGTGATGGGTGGGCCACAAGCGGCTGATGTTCTCAGCACGGTCAAGCAAGACCAGCGTGAACGAGAAGGCAAACCTGCAATGGAGGGCGAGGAATTGGAAAACTTCCGGGCTCCGATTCTTGAGAAGTACGAGCGTGAAGGTTCACCCTACTACTCAACAGCACGACTATGGGACGATGGCATCATTGATCCAAGAGATACTCGAGATGTTCTGGGACTCTGTCTTGCCGCTTCAAGAAATGCTCCGTTACCTGATGGAAATTATGGAATCTTTAGAATGTAAATTCCAATTGAAAATTTGAAAATGCAATTGAGGTTTTTGATATGAAAACGATGGAAAATCCACCACAAACATCCTTGATTCAACTTACTATCGATGGTAGTTGTGCCCGAATTGAGTTGGCTCGTGAAGACAAGTTTAACGCACTTAACGTCGAGATGATTACGGAATTAATCGAAGTCTTCGAGTGGACCAAAGAACGCAGTGCTGGTCACAACGATGCATTGGAGGATTCCAACGGTCAACCGTATCTTCGTACGCTCGTCCTATCGGGTCGAGGAAAGCACTTCTGTGCAGGAGCAGACATCAACATGATGCGCGATGCTGGAGCCAACACGGCTGAAGAGAATCGAAAGGACAGTGAACGTCTCGATCGACTTTTCAATGGCCTATGGTCCCATCCATGCTTTACAATCGGAGCGATTCAAGGGGTTGCACTCGGCGGAGGAGCGGGTCTTATCGCTTGCACGGATTACGTTGTTGCCACCGAAAATGTACGGATAGCACTCTCAGAAGGCAAACTTGGCATTCTTCCTGCTGTTATCGGCCCTTACGTCTACCGTCGAGTTGGCTCAGCGAACTTCCGGCGTCTTGCCATGCAAGCAAGTCGAGTCAAAGCGGAAGAAGCCCTCAGAATTGGCTTCATTGAGCGTGTTGTTGAGAATGTTGAAGCATTTGGTGATGAGATCGATTCCATTATCACAGAAGTCCTCACTACAGGACCAAGCGCTGCAACGCTAGCAAAAGAACTGACGCTTGGATTCGATCGATGGAGCGATGATGATGAATCACTCCGTCGATGGACACTTGATTTTACAAGCCGAATGCGAGGCTCAAGAGAAGGCCAAGAAGGACTCTCATCCTTCCTTGAGAAGAGACCAGCGAATTGGAAACCTGAAGAATGAAGGTGATATGATGATTCAGCGTGTACTGGTTGCGAATCGTGGCGAAATCGCCTGTCGCATCCTCCGTGCATGCCGAGAAGCGGGCCTGTCGAGTGTCGCTGTCTATGCAGAGAATGACCGAGATGGATTGTTTCGTGAACTTGCAGATGAATCGGTTCTGCTTGAAGGTGATTCGATCGCTGAGACATATCTCAACGGAGCTGCAATCATTCAAGCGGCGAAAGAGAAAGGTGCTGATGCCATTCACCCAGGATTTGGATTCCTCTCAGAACGTGCAGAATTCGCTCAAGCAGTCATGAATGCTGGATTAATTTGGATAGGGCCATCACCTCAGGCCATTGAACAGATGGGAGATAAGATGTCAGCACGTCAAATCATGAAGGGTGCGGGCGTTCCAGTTATTCCTGGTGTTGAAATCGAAGAAGAGGATGAAGAACTGGCAATGGAAGCCATCCGAAATGCAGCCAATGAAACAGGCTACCCACTTCTACTGAAGGCGACTGCAGGTGGTGGTGGCAAAGGAATGCGTGTTGTCAATGCTCCAGATGAGTTGGAGAATGGGGCGCAATCTGCTCGACGTGAAGCGCTTGCAGCATTTGGTGATGGGCGCGTTTATGTTGAGAAACTCTTGATGAAATCAAAGCACGTCGAAGTTCAAGTTCTTGCTGATACACATGGTCGTTGCATCCATTTGGGTGAGCGAGAATGCAGTGTTCAGCGTCGTCATCAGAAGGTCTTCGAAGAAGCCCCATGTTCGACAATGACTCCTTCGTTGCGTGAGCGTATGGGACAAGCAGCAGTCGCAGCAGCGAAAGCAGTTGACTATGTTGGAGCAGGAACTGTGGAATTCCTCCTTGCTGAAGATGAGTCGTTCTATTTCCTCGAAATGAACACACGAATACAAGTCGAACATCCAGTTACAGAAATGGTTACGGGTGTTGATTTGGTTCGTGAGCAACTACGAATTGCGAATGGTGAGCAGATGTCTGTTGATTCCCTCAACATTCGCGGTCATTCAATTGAGGTTCGTCTTTACGCCGAGGATGCAACAAACAACTTCTTGCCAGCCATCGGACCACTTGCAGTCTTCCGTCCGCCTACTGGTCCTGGAATACGTCTCGATACGGGTGTTCGTGAAGGTGATGAGGTAACACCTCATTACGATCCAATGTTGGCGAAATTGATCGTTTTCGCTCCAACACGGGAAGAAGCATTGCAACGAATGCGACGTGCTTTGGACGAATTTGTTGTTCTTGGAACGACCACAAACATAGGCTTCTTGCGAGATCTTTGTGATGTCCCAGAGGTTATTTCGGGTGATACGTACACATCAATGATTGATGATCTCTATCCAAACGGATATCAATTCACACCACGAACCGATGATGTCAATGTTGCCCTGATGACAGCAGCGGTTGCTGAAACGACGGGTATGCATCGTACAACCGTTGCATCTCCAGATGGCTCAGATGGAATTACAAGTCCGTTTCAAACGCTTAACAGGAGGTATCCCTGATGCAGCATGAATTCCGATATGCTGGAGAGACGTACGACGTTTTGTTGGAGCGTACTCCGAAAATCTGGACCTTTGCCAATCATTGCGCACATCCACGCCAAGATGGACGTATTCGCATCTACTTCGAAGATGGAAGCAAAGCGTGGGCACACGTTGCAAAAGTCGGCGACGTGTGGTGGGTTCACCATTCAGGTCGAATCTTCACTATGGAACGCATCGAAGCAGGTGCAAGCAGTGATGAACACCATGGAGGGTTGGTAGCGCCAATGCCAGGTGTTGTCCTCGAAGTCCTTGTTTCTGCAGGAGAATCGGTTGAAGCAGGACAAACGATGATGATTCTTGAAGCAATGAAAATGGAACACAGAATTGTAGCTTCAGAAGACGGAATCGTCACATCGATTCACTTCAATTCAGGCGATCGTGTTGAACAAGGAGCCAATCTCCTCGATGTGGATGCTATTGAATAAGCACCTGTGACCAAAATACATGGCGCAGTGTTAAGTTAGTATTTATTAATTCTACCAGCTACACGGTTCGAGAATCTCTTGATTTTGCATGTATGATTGCAAAACTTCTGGAATTCGAACCCGTCCATCAGCGAGTTGATTTTGTTCGATAATAGCGACCAGTGCGCGAGACGTTGCAACCGCTGTGGAGTTGAGTGTGTGCACCATCGGTTGGTTAGGGTGGCCAGGTGTTCCGTAACGAATTTCCAACCGATTCGCTTGATAATCGGTACAGTTCGAACAGGATACGATTTCTTTGAAGGCTTTTGCACCAGGCAACCATGCTTCAAGGTCGTACTTTCGAGCTGCAACAGTTCCCATATCACCTGTACAGATGTTGACAACCTCATAATGCAAGCCAAGAGAATCCCAGAGATCTACACAGTTTTGCAGTAATTCTTCGTGAAGTTCCCAAGAAGTTTCAGGTGTTGCTATGATGATTTGCTCGACTTTTGTAAACTGATGAACCCGCCATATACCACGATCGGATTGTCCATGTGCACCAACTTCACGGCGGAAACAAGAAGAGACACCCACAATCTTCAGTGGTAGGAGTTCCTCAGGAATGGTTTCTTGCATGTACATTGCAGTGAGTGGATGCTCAGATGTTGCAATCATGTAGTAGCCATCAGGGTCGATGCCGTACATCACCGTCTCAAAGTCTGATAAATCCGTCACACCCTCATAGGCAGTGCGATTCATCATGACTGGCGGTTGAACAAATGTAAAGCCGCGCTGCTGAATGAAGTCAACTGCATAGGCTTGCAACGCCATTTCAAGACGAGCGAGATCGCCTTTGAGGAAGTAAAACCGGCTTCCAGTAATCTTTGCAGCACGTTCTAAGTCAACCCATTTGTTCTCTTCAATCAACTCATTGTGTGTCTTCGGTTCAAAGTCGAATGAAGGCTTCTTTCCGTGCAGCGAATGCTTGGTATTGCCTGACTCATCAGCACCCGATGGAACATCAGGATGCAGAAGATTAGGTATCGACATCCGGACTGCATCCCGCTCGGAAAGGAGGGCATCTGTCTTCTTTTCCATTTCAGAAATTTGAGCACCAAGGTTGGCAACTTCGGAAAGGATTCGTTGTGCTTCGGCTTCATCACCCGATTTCTTAGCAGCTCCTATACCTCGAGCGGCTTCGTTCTTTTGACGTCGT
Organism: Thermoplasmatota archaeon; assembly: GCA_036019775.1. GTDB lineage: Archaea > Thermoplasmatota > Poseidoniia > Poseidoniales > Poseidoniaceae > MGIIa-L2. The sequence continues at coordinate 26,571 of JAYXXD010000008.1, read as the reverse complement.
AATTCATTTGTCTCTCGAAGCATCTGCTTCCATTCGGTATCGAGCCCAATCACCTTGTCGATGTTATCATGGGGAATACCTCGTCGATTATGATCTGCACGTATTTTGTCGACTTCTTCTCGGAACAATTGAATATCCAACATTGTCCATCACCTTAGAAACTGATGTTGAACTGGAACATCGCCATACCAATCGTCAGCAAACCGCCTACAATGTAGCCAAGAATTGCACCACCATTGAGCAGCGGTAGGCCTGCTTGTGCCTGTCCTTTGCCCACGTAATACATGAGAACCGAATATCCTATGAGACTACCAACAAGTGTTGTCATAGCCATGATGAAGCCATCATCTCCTCCAACATACTGCAGGGTTGAGAGTACCAGCATACCGGGGAAAATCACATCGCCAAGACCCATTAGCATTGCATCATTGCTCTTCACAACAACACGCTCGCGAGAAGCATCCTGTACGGTTTCACTAGCTGTTTCTTCCGTTTCATGCACTGTCGTTGTTCGCTCAGTGCGCATGGAATAATCAGAATCTTGTGGAGCAACCAATAAGATTGGTAAATTCAAATTCATCATGGTATCTGCAAGATCGAGCATGTGTTTCGATTTGTACACGGCCCAAGCATCATACACCGCTGCAGCAATCATGAAGACCATGATTAATGTTGGAACGAACGAAACTCCAAGCATAACGATAACTCCACTTCCAACAAGAATTCCAACCGTATTGACAACATACCATTCGCTGTGAACATACAGCAAAACCATGAGCAAGATACTGAAGAGTATGCCGATAATCGTCGGAATGTCTTCGATCACAAGGCCTCCGACGAGGAACATCGAAGAATCAACAACGCCACTGGAAGTTGAATAGGACGCATTGATGAATTCACCGTTCTCGGCAACATAAGCACCGGTTGAGGTTGTTGAATAGAGGGTAATGGTCTCATCTACGACGTCTTGAGGTGTTTCACCAAATGTGACAGCAACGTCTTCTCCTTCAGGGACGTCAATGATGAGGCGCTGAACCATCGATGCTCCATAAAGCAGCCGAGCATCTTTGTCCGTAGTGATCAGCAATTCAGTGTAGCCCGTAGCATCAATGTCAGTCAATCTCACATCACGTATCCCGTCTGCAAAATTGTTGATGCTGACTTTCGTTTCCTCGGAAAAGACGGGACTTGCTTGAGGAGAATACGACCATGCAACAACATCACCACCTTTTGTACCGAGCACAATGAGTTGTTGGCCATCCGTTGCTTCTTCCATTGGCTTGTCTGCGACGTTCGAATAGCCGATGTCGAGGGCGCTAAACCCATCATTAGAGGTTGCATTGAAAGCGAGCTGAACTGGAGCATAAACAGCCTCACCGTCTGAGTTGGGAGGTATGTCTGTAGTCTCCTCAAGCTCGATAACTGCAGCCATGCTTTGACTTACAATCATCAAATGGTCATTGCTCAGAAGTTCAATCTCAACAAGTTCAGCTTGCTGAACACTCAACTCTGGTGGCAGCGACCATGTTGCCTGATAGAAAGTTTGGTTCGGAAAGTCCGGATATGTTGCAAACCTGTGAAGGTTGTCCATAAAATCAACAATGTATAGGGAATCATCAGTTTCCACACCAAATGCACATCCGTTTTCAAGAAGTGTAATCACTTCGCCTTGATTATCAAATTCCAAGCAGGTGTAAGTTGATTCGACGGTTCCATCCGACAGAGAAAGTGTGTGAATGATTTCACCGTTACTGATCGATACAGCATTTGGTCCAGGTACAACAATCAGATTTTGATATGGAGAAGTGATGTTTCCATGGGCGATATCAGATTGCCACAGAGGGTCATCTTCGCCCCATTGCATAAGTCGAATCGTATTGACAATCTCTCCCTCTTGCTCAAAACGAAGACTCTCAAGATATTGATCCATTCCGATTTCAGTAAGATATTCAGCATCTCTTTCTTCCATAGAATCATACTCGAATGGTGTGACGCTATCATCGACGAGAATTTGGTGAGAAAGGGGAACATTCGCATAGAGCAATGCTATGAAGAGGATACCCATGATTCCGTATTTGATAATCCACTCTTTCTTGTACTTTGCAAGCATCAGAATCGCTGCTGTAAAGATGAAAATCATGATCAATTCAAGACCAATATAGCGCAATTGTGAGGCTCCTGCCTCACCAAATGCTTGCAATCCAGCCTTATCGTACCAAGGACGGATGTACATAGCAAGGAAGATGGTTGCAACGAACATTCCAGCCATACCAATCATGGAAGGAAGCTGTCGACGAAAGTCCCCCGCAACGTCGCTCATATCACTGCCAAACATGAACCACATTTGAGCGCATCGACGGTTGCATGGACAATTGTTGCATCGCTACACCTATGAGAAACGGCCGCAAGGCCCGAATGAAGTCGATGCTCTCCGATATCCGTCAATGGCTCGCTGCGAGTAAAAATCGAGGCATGCAACTCGGTCTCGAGCGTATCCATACGGTTTATCAAACACTCTTCCATGAATCATTCAAAGCAACGATTCTCCACATTGCAGGAAGCAATGGAAAAGGAACCTTGTGTGCGACGTTGGCATCACACTTGGATCGTTTAGGTCATTCAACAGTGATGTTCACGTCCCCGCATCTCATTCGCATTGAGGAACGAATTCGAATCAATGGTCGGGCAATGAAGTCCAAGGAATTTGATGCTTTCTTGTTCAAAATCCGAGAAACTGAACAATCGATGAAGACTGAGTTAACGTTTTTCGAGATTACTTTTCTTGTCGCCTGTCTTTGTACACATCACAACAATGTTGATTTTTTCATTGTCGAGACGGGTCTCGGAGGACGTTATGATGCAACTCGGATTCTACCAGCAGATATTGGAATACTTACCTCATTGAGTCTTGAGCATCAAGATGTGTTAGGAGATACGCTTGCGGAAATTGCGAGTGAAAAAGCAGCTATTGCACGTCCTGGAAAACCACTAATTGTTCGAGAAGTTGTTGATCTTGAAGCAATAAAGGCAATCGAGTTTGAGGCGAAAAACGCAGGCCAACCTAAGCTTGGTGAAATTAAGCAAAAAGCATCACTTCGTTGGGTGACGGTTCCAGCAGATGCTTCTGTTCGTCGAGAAGCATTTCTTCTTGCAGAAGCAACATTCCGTGCTTTGAATTTGGATACAAGCCAACTTGAGACATCCATTCAGAATCTAAATTGGCCGGGTCGTTGGCAAGAAATTCCAACAGAATGGAACAGAAGGATCCTTTTTGATGCTGCACACAATCCAAGTGGGCTTCAAAAAATCACCCCCCTTCTCGAAGATAGAATCAACGAAGAACCATCATGGGTCCTTGTCTTTGGATGCACTCCACAAAATGACTTAACGACTTTTTCTAAACCTCTCATTGATCTTTGTCGGAACAAACCACCAGAACACATCATTCTCACGAAACCACAGTTTGGGCGCTATCCAGGCGTATCTCTAAGTCAACTACGTGAACTCAACTGGCCTTCATCAAGTACCATACATGAGTGCGAAAATGCTGCAGCCTCGAATGATTTGCTCCGTGAATTACACCCAGATTTTTCAATTGTCATAGGTTCACTCTATCTCGTTGGTGAGATGTATGAGAGCATGGGGCTGTGGGGTACAGAACACATGGAATTGTTCCCTGCAAAGACTCAAAGAGATGAACTATAACCCATGAATCGGTCATCATGGGTTCAAAGTGGGATATGCGATTTCTTGAGTTGGCCAATCACATTAGTTCATGGAGTAAAGATCCGTCAACAAAGGTTGGCTGTGTTGTTGTCGGTTCAGACCGGGAGATTCGATCAACGGGATTCAATGGATTCCCTCGTGGTATCGAAGATTCAATTGAACGGTTGGAAGACCGTGAAGAAAAATATCCACTGATTTGTCATGCTGAAGAAAATGCAATCATGCATGCTGCCCGTATTGGCGTATCGCTCAAGGATTGCACAGCCTATGTGACCTGGCCTCCATGCACTCGTTGCGCACGCTCGTTGATTCAGGCAGGCATTATCGAAGTTGTCTATGCAGGAGCAGGAAATATTCCTGAGCGATGGACAGAAGACTTCACCCGTTCAACCAACATGATGAAGGAAGCAGGAATTCAACTTCGAAATGTTGAACTTGAGTGACTATCCCCAAAACCGTCGAGTACGGGCATACTCGATTTCGGCATGATGGATGGATTGCAAAAGATTCTCGAGATTGTTATTGTGGCCTTTTCTCAATATTCGTTGTGCTGTTGCTTCGCCAACCCCTCGAGCCATAAGACAAACGATAGCGTAGAATCCATGAGTTTTGACCAATGAAGCATTCCGAATCATCCGATTTCGATCGCTCTCTTCCTCAGAAGCAACCCACTCTTCGAGCATCTTCTCAAGCCCTTCACGAGCACAGACAAGCATTTGGCCTTTGCAAGAGATGCACTCACCTGGATTTTTCAGTTCAGGATATCGCTCAACTCGAAATCGTCGTATTGCACGACATTTCAAGCAACAAAGAACAGCTCGCTCATTCATCAACCGTAGACGTAACTGAGCTCGTACGGCTTCATTGTCCCAATTTGGTAACAGCAAATCCCGTTGGCTTCTATCCGAAAGTCCAAGAGGTCCGGGAGGCGTTACAATAACCTCAAGGAGGCCTGATTGAATACCGCGAAGGACATCTTTCGCTCCCTCAATGTCCATTCGTTCAAAGTAGAGTTTGTTGAGAACTTCTTCAAGAACGATGGTTCCACGATATTTGCGAACAAGTGCCGTTAGGTTGATTTTTCTAGGATCGACACCATGTTGAAGAATTCCGAATGTCTTGGCAACTTGAGCAAACCTCCATCGAACTTGTCGAGAATTTGGTAAGGTAACCGAGAGAAGCCCTTCGATTCCGTCAGCAGGAAGTTCGTTCAACCACGCAACAACATCCTCCGGCTCGATATCAGCTCCAGAGATGTGAAGACGTGTTGCTTCAACCATTAAGCCTCCCCATTTTCCTGTTCGTGTCGATGCCATAGCAAGCAAAAGATGGCCAATAGTTTCGTTGATCAGCGTACCCTGACACATGTTGACGACGAGTGCTTCAGAACGGCGCTCAATCGTAATCGTTTGTTGATCTGGAAGAGCTTCAGTAGCATCGATATGTCGAGTTATGGTATCGGCTAGGAGGCCAATTGCCTCTCCATCAAGGGGATACGATGTCAACGGCAAATCATCATGGGCAAGAAGCCCTGCAACATCGATATGTTGGCGTTCATCTCGCTCAATCAGACCAAAGTCCTCGGCAATGAGTCGCCGTAAACGACCGATGTTTCGAGCAACGACTGCAGGAACAGGAGGTAATTCACCAACCCAGGTCGGTGCTTCACCTTGCATTGAAACTGGAGCTACCAAGACCTCACTCTGTTCAGGATCAGCATCAACGATGGTCCACGTACGACCAGCCATAACGAATTGACGAGTACGACCATCTTCTTCTTCTCCACTTCCATTCAATTCGAGAACAAATGCTTCGTCAACGTTACCAATGGTTCGGCGAGTAACGACATCACGTACTCGATAGGACTGTTTGTCGGGAATCATCGAAAGATGATGTTCAACCCATCGCCGAGTCCGTCCGGCAGAAGCGAACCATCCTTGTTTGAATTGATTCGGTACAGGCATTCGCATACTCTTGTATTCAGCAGGAATGTCCTCATCAGTAACATCGTAACGGGGTAGTTCCTCAGGCCAGGATTCCTTATCTGGAATTGCTTCTTTCGCAGCCAAGTAGAGGTGCTTCGGCCATCGATACCAAGGCGTATCTTTCGGAGTTAGTGAATAACGCAAGAGCCACCGATCGGATAAAACAGCAAGCACATTTTCAGTATCCTGACGAGTCCAATCCTCAAATTGCTCTGTTTTGGAAAATATTTCATGAACATCATCGATTCGAACAACCTTGAAACTGTGTGCCATGAGCATGATTTGGTTCGCAGCGATACTGTATGGTCGACTTCGCCACTCAACATCCTCAATTGAACCCTGATGTGATCTATGAGCAATCACTGCAGATTCAGCAATTCCGTCGGTTTCCCATGCGAGCAAGTGGCCGCGACCAATACCTCCAATTCGATGATCTGCTCGACCAACACGTTGCAGCATTCGATCGACCGATCTTGGACTTTCCAATTGAACGATTTTTCGAATTGAACCAACATCAATTCCAAGTTCAAGGCTTGATGTGCAAATCAACGCCTGTAAGGAGCCATTTCGGATGTTTTCTTCCATTTCCTGTCGAGTTTCAGCAGCGAGACTGCCATGATGAACTCCAACCGATAGATGTGGGGCCATTGTCTGCAATCGTTGAGCAACAGTTTCAGCAGCGTTTCGACTGTTTACGAAGACGAGGCATGGAGGATCATTTTGGACAATTTCAGCCAAGTGCCTGAAGGTTGCATGTGCTCGAGGGGACAATCGCATTTCCATTGCCCCGACTTCGTCCTCAGGAAGAGGAGGAGCAGTCTCTACAGTCAATACGGTCGTTCGCTCAGCAGGAGCAAGAATTGGTTCGCAAGATTCGTCGGAAATCCATGCTGCTACTTGCTGAGGATTTCCCACGGTAGCAGAGAGTCCTACCTTTTGCAATGTATGTCCGCACAAAGCCTCAAGTCGTTGCAATCCAAGTCGCAATTGCCAACCTCGCTCACTTCCTGCTAAATCATGAACTTCATCGATAATTACGGCTTGAACCGAGGAAAGCATTGCACGCAAGCGATGACCAGTAAACATGAGTTGGAACGTTTCTGGAGTCGTTACGAGAAGATGAGGAGGGCGACGGACCTGTCGTGAGCGTTCACTCGTTGGTGTATCTCCGTGACGAAGTGCAAATCGTAAATCAAGAGCTTCACTCAATTCAGCAAGTCGTCGATCAACATCGCGATTCAATGCACGTAGAGGAGTAATGTACAGGATTGATAGGGGTTTCCACTCTTCGACTTTGCAGCGATGAAGCAAAGGAAGAACGGCAGCGAGTGTTTTCCCTGAACCGGTTGGAGCGATCAGGAGTCGCTGTTTACCAGCAAGGAGATCGGGAAGTGCTTGTTCTTGTACGGGTGTCGGTTCCCATCCACGTTCAGACAGGAAAGTTTGCAGTTGAGGATGAAGGTACGAAAAGACATCCGACATACTCTCCCCACCCCCGCGGAGTGTTCTGTATGCCCATTCTTCTTGAGGATTTGTAACTGTTTAGAGACTCAGTCATCATCATAGTCGTCGTCATCATCATCATAGTCATCATCTTCGTCGTCCCAGTCAACTTCTTCATCTTCAGCAAATGCGCCGTCACCGAGATCGACTGACGTCCGGCTTGCAACTGTCGCAACAGCGATGAGGACAAAAATCGTCGAAACAACGAAAATCCATGCTAATGGATGCTCTCTTGGAGAATCCAACCAGCCGAGATATTGCCCATAGGCGATGTTGATGTCGTGTTCTGCAGTGTTATCGTTATCATTCACTTCGACCAAAACGTCCCCATAGTCGACTTCAACTCGAATTCGATCAACATTCTCAACCTTCCAGTTGACTGTAACTGGGATAGTTTCACCACCTTCAATGCCGACAATGGCTTTGACATCGAAAGGATCTTCCGAATCACCGGCAAAGAATGCAACTTTGAATTGTGAAGTTGTTGGTCCACCATTGTTGACTACGGTCGCAGAGATCTCAATATCGGTTCCCGGCGAAACGTGGTCATCAGAGACTGTAATCGATTGAACACGAAGCTCAGGACCAACTGCTCCTAATCGCACCCATTGGCGTTCAAAGTCCATATCATCAAAGGCTAATTCAGGAATAGGGCTAGCCTCAGAGTTGGAGACCACTGGGAATTGATTGCCTGCAGCATCCCATCCTGTCATGTAGAAACCAATGAAATCGCCGGCTTGCGGCGTAATGGTTCCTCCGGCAGTGATGTCAACCTCGCCAGTCCAGTGGACAGTTTGCCCTTCTTGTTGCATTCCAAGTACGGAAGAGCCTGCTCCGATAGTAACGGTACGTGTCTGGTCACGCATGACCCAGTGAACCATTTGTTCTGAGCCAGTTAAATCAGCGTCTTCAGATCCTTGGAATTCCACATAAATTGAACTCAAATCGTTCGATGAAGAAACATCAATGACATTCAGCGGAGCCACTCGACGGACAACTCGAGGAGCAGCATCGTCAACAATCACCCGCAGGGTGGTCGAAACCAGCGTTCCTGTCATATCCTCACCACGGCCTGGTATGTTTGTAATTGAAATCAAACAGGTTCGTGTTGGAGACGACTGCAATGATTTTGCAGAATCGAGTGGAACTTCGATAAGGTATTCGCCATCTTCAGTGAGTGAACCATCACTCCACAACTTCTCTCCATCGAATACTTCGACCAGTATACCAACATCACGAGGTGCTGGGACATCACTTCCTTCGTATACGACACGGCCACTAAAGGCTAAACGGTCATCCTTTCGAATACGGGTGCCATCAGCAACAGGGCCAGTACGCGGCTCACTTACATCCTCAACCGAGTAATCGGTTGGGGAAAGTATGAAATCATTCTCAACCCGGAACGTATGCTCAAGAATCAGTAATTCACGATCTTCTGGTGAACCACGTTCTTTGAACAAGAGGGCAACGTCGCCCATCTCTTCATCAGGCCAATCCCAAGCGAAGACGAAATTGTAGGTTACAATAATCCAAGGAAGACCCGATTCATTGGTCGTTTGGCGCATTGTACTGGTCGGCAAGAGATGAATGTAGTCACTCTCACTCCAGAAGGTGTCGTTCACACCCGAGTATGAAATTCGTTGAGCGTCTCGACTTGGATTCGGCCCCTCAAAGTCAAACACCAGAGAAATATGTTCGAAGTCTATCGCAGTATTTTCATCGATGAATCCTACTGTAATGGATTGCTCAAGACCAGCAAAGACTGGCTCATCATCACTGTGTCCAACCCATTCTAGTCCAGTGAAGATAGCTGCTGCATCCTTCCGAGTTTGGAACGTAGCATCATCAAAGTTGAAACCAGGTCCTGAGTTAAATTCGTACATAATGCCCTCATCGTCGTATTGTGTGTAATAGACAGGGTTACCTGCTTGATCTCCACCTTGCCAATAGTAAGAAACGCGACCCATGTTCGGGTTTCGAGAGTGATCAATGGTCGTAATAAACAACTTGCTCTTACTATCGGTCATGTTTGTTACCCGTTTACTGGCATACTCAGACTCTTCTGCAATACCGTTACGATTGAGATCATGGTCAGCTTCAACCCAATACATCAGCGTTAGTTCAAGAGGAACTCCAATCTCATCGTAAACGTTGATTCGCACTTCCTGTTGATTGACACCAGCCTCGTAGGACCCATCCTGCGGGAAAACAGAACGCCGTTCGGGAGCCGTAGCATCGACTCGGAAGGTTCGACTCCAATCGGAGTTTGGTTCCATTACGTGAGTAGGGTTGCGCTCATTGTAAGTCTGCACTTCGTAAGTTAATCCGTCTGGAACGTCAATGTTTGGTGTAACGATACTGATGAAGAACGAACCGTTGTTATTTGTCGTATCTCTTGCAGTTGATTCTACCCATCCGTTGCGAGAAACACGAACGTCGAAAGCGCTGTCAAGAGGTGCATCATCTGTGTTCATGAACCACATTGCACCTTGGAAATGCAATGTTTCGCCTGCAGCAACCCATGCATTATTCGGAACATCGTCCCTTACAAGAGCACCCTCGTTGTCGCGTACTTTCATCCAACCAAGACCAAAGGTTCGGTTGACTTCCAAGCCCTCAGTGCTGAATAAATCAAGGGGAGCTGCTGACCCGCTGTCATCCAAACATCCTGTCTTGAAGCGGACGTTGGTCTGGTCTGGGAATTCACTTGTAATTCGGAACAACCAATGGATTTCGAGAATACTGTTGTTAAGGATCGAGTATGAATTTCCATCCATTACCACATAACCTTGAGGATCGTTTGGTGAAGGGAAAACATCCCCATCTTGCCAGAACAGAGTAGGGTTGGTACTCTGGGAATTTGTCAAGAGTGTGAGGGTTGCTTCACGAATTTTTGTAGCATCTTCACCGACGATGTGTCGCGTGACAACCTCGTATGGTTCAGTGCGCTCATGCAGTACTTCGCCTTCCGGTATATTCAATTCAAGGTTAACGGTTTGAATGGTGTAGGTGACACTAAACGAGGTGAGTGTCAGGATTCCACTGCTATCCGAAGTCAAATCGATTGGAATATCGACGAAACCTGCACCTATATCTGGAATTCGATCGTTGAATCCTTTGATAATCGGATCGTTTGGACTGACTGCAACAATGGTCTTTGTCCCAATGAGCGGGCCAGTTTCCTTCCAACCGACAGTTGGGGAGAGCGGAGGGTTGAACCCGTTGATGTCAGGAATCGGTGAGGGCGTATGGATTTCAAATCCAGCATTCTCAGGAGCGTTGCTGTGAAGTGCGACTTGTATATCTTCCAAAACTGGTGTGTTTTCAGGATTGTTCGTTGACAAGGAAACTTTGAGGCAGATATATCCATAATAGGACTGTTTTGAAAAGTCCTTTGTTTGACCTGACTGAGTGTATGTAGTTAATCCGTTACTACAAAAGGAACTGGTACTTCCTCCAAGCTGTATAGTAATTGAAGTACCGGTTGGAATGGTTGAATTGTAATGAATCGTTGCAGCAACAATGGGTGGGAAACCGTTAACTGAAGAATAGTACGCTGAGCGGACATAAAAGTTACCGCTAGTGTAGTATTTTGTAGTGTATTGTAGAGTAATTAGATCGAGGATAGGCGTTACAGTTGATGTTCCTGTTAGGGTTGCCCGCCACGTGATTTTGTTTCCACTGTTGGCAAATGTTGCGATTGAACCAACAGATATGGATTTCCAAGTCAAACCGTCGTCATTGGAAACATCGACTGAAATCGAGGTTCCTGCTGGTATGTAACCAATTGCACTCTCTAGTTTGATTTCATCAACAGGTTTAGTGGCAGTTGTGGTTTGCCCATACACCGTAGTTGTACTAGTCGAAGGAGTTCGACTGTCGGATATTGCACCATCGCTCCACTTGTGGATTTTCTTCTGAACAGGGTTGCAGTAGGTGGTGTAGTGGCATGAGAAGTAGATTTTTCCCTCATCTTCAATTTGGATCATTCCGTAATGACCACCATTGGGCATTTCCTGAATACCCATCTTGTTGATGTTGGAAGAAGTCAAGGAGAAGTGGTGATGGCGTGAGCCCTGCATATTATACTCATTAAGGATAATGCGTGGAAGGTCAACAACCAATCCTGCATTTTGATTTCCCGCATTCGAAGTAGTTTGGTAGTTAAAATCAGAGCCGTTGCCAAGGGTCCAAGTTGAGAGAATTGATCTAGGATTGCTTGGGTTGACTTCCATCATGCGGCGAGTGTAGGGGCTGTTACTAGAGTCGGAGGAACTCAGAAACATCCTTCCCGATGTTTCATCAAAGTCAATTCCAGAAAGATATTGTCGTGATTGTGAATGCTGAAAGTATTCCGAGCACTTCCAGTTGTGTTGGTCAATTGTACCGTCTGGAGGGTTGGATGTGTCGACTTGTTGATATTCCCATTTAGTAATGTAAGAGGTGTAGGAATGGGAAACTGTCCAGATGTTAGCGTTTGAATCGACTGCAGCATCATGCCAATTAGATCGGATTGAGGTTGACGTGGTACAATCCGTGGTAATTATGTTGACTGTTCCGAGTAATGCGCCAGTTGTTGCATTAAAGCGTTGAATGGTAGGAATACTGCTGATGCTTGTGCTCGTATACCTGGTTGCGTGAATTTCATGCTCTGAAACAGGAATGACAATCCCGCGATGATTCCATGCTGCACTTGAGGAGACTGAAAGGTCGGTAAATTGCTTTGTGACGCTATTGTAACCCTGATCGCCCAAAGCAACAAATTGGCCAGTTGAATTGAGGGTTGCTGAGTTGGTGTTGGAGAGGTCATTGCTTGAACGGAAACTTACTGCTTCGTTTGTTGGATTTGGCTTCAAACCAATTTCATTGTTTCCAGTTTCGAGGTTCGAGCGAGTTCCATATTGGAAAGAACCCGTCTGCTTGCTGGACCACGTACCACTCCCTGCGCCTCCAAAGTCGTTATCGTTGGTGAAGTTACTCCAAGACGTCGTACTTGCTTCGCCAAGGAAGTTGAATTGTGCAGATGTTACTTCAGCACCATAGGGGAACGTGATAACGCCTGCAGAACCATTGCCCTGTCCGTTGAAGGTGTGCGTGTAGGACGTGGAACCACCTTTGAATTGGGTTTCTGTTGTCGCCGAGGAAGCGAGTGGAGCCATGACAGAAAGGAAAAAGAGGAGAACGAGGAAAACAGCTTTTCGCATAGTGTACACATCCACCACCCCAAACTATTTGCAAGTAGCATATCAACGCATCGGCGAATGGTCACTACGCATTTTTCCGCAATCAATTTGAAGAGCATCATGCATAGGTGATGTTGAGGGAAGACTATGGCAGGTCTATTTTCAAGGTGGTGGGCGGCTCAACACGGCCGACAATACTCAATTTTAGCAACGTTTTTTGGAGCCTTTTTAGTCCTCTTTTTGGCAGGATTGTCACAACTCCTTTTCCTACAAGATTCAGAGACGTGGGGAGAGTACACCGGCGCAGCAATTGGTGTGCTTGTAGCAGGAGCGACAGGATTGATTTTTGTAACTCCTGAATTTTTGGTGTTCAAGGGTCATGTAAGTACATTGGAAGAATTGTATGAGATCCAAAGTACTGCAGAACTCAAGCGTCGTCGAGCAGAAGGCGATAGATCAGCAGCAGCGCTTGGTGCTGGCCATGAGGAGCGATGGAATGCGTTCCTCCAAGAACGTGGCATGCGACGTTGATTTGGTGGCGATTGTTTGCAACCATCCAGCTCGACCAAACTTCTTTTCCGAGAGATATTGCTTGCAGGTGGAATGATCTTCGTACTTATCGCCGCTTTGTATGCACACACACAATCAATGCCACCTCTGGTCGTCGTCGAATCCTCGAGCATGGTTCATGATATCGAGGGAGAGGTTGGAAGTATTGATGCAGGCGACCTTGTTTTGGTCCACAAATCTTCCTTTGACAACATCATAACTTTCGCCGAAGCTACCGACTCTTCGAATCCAAATTTCGGGCATCAATCTCACGGGATGGAAGGTGATGTTGTGATTTACAAGAAGAATGGAGAGACTTCAACTCCAATTATTCATCGCGCAATTTTGCGCGTCGTACCTCACGATGCATATCCTGCAAACGCAACTACAAACTCTTGTCCGGATGGAGGAAATTATGACTCCGAATGGAGCATAAACGGTCGTAAAGGTGCGTGTGTGTTAACTTGGGATGTACCCGGGACTAAAGTGATCAATCAGAGCAACATTAGTATTTCATTTGACGGAACCGATGCTGGTTTTTACGATTGCAAGCGGTATGTTCACGCAGGAGTAGAACCGCATCTCGTCATAGATGAATGGGTTCCCAAGCACTCTGGATTGCTAACGCTCGGCGATGCTAACAAATGTTCCGTTGATCAAGGACCAGAAGCCGTCAATGGTTCATCTGGCTTGCGTACACTGGGTGGGTCGGTATTGGGTCCAGTTCAGGAAAGTTGGCTGGTCGGTCGTGCGGGCGGAGAAATCCCATGGCTTGGAACAGTCAAACTCATGGTCAGTGGTTCAGGGCCAGGCCTCACATACGTACCCAGTTCGTCGATCATGTACCTTTTAGCCTGTATTGGCGGTATTCTCGTCTTCCCGATGCTCGCAGACCCTTTGGTAACTCGAATCTTCTCGACATCGCCTGAAAACATCCAAGCTAAACAAGAGAAAGCTCTGTTGGTGGCGTTAGGTGTTGATGAAGAAGAATGACTACTCTTCACTTTCTGCAGTTGTTCGGTGCCGTGAAAGTTCTTCTGCAGCATTGTTGAGGCTAATCTGTGTCATAGCAAGCATTTCCGTCGCATATTCAAGATTTGATTGTTCAAGATATCGTTCTATACTCGCTTTTGAACGTCGAATCGTTGCAAGTCGTTGTTCAGAACTTTTCGGGCGAGTTTCTTCTCCTCGCTGAGCCATAAGCCACTCTTCGAGCAAAGCTTGACCCCATTCAGGTGCTCGAAATCGAGCTGAGAGAGTAATCTCTGCGTGCCTATGGCGGAATCGAACTCGAGAGTCTCGAGTACGATTCGCCTGAATTGAGCCTGGATTCCATTGATCGAATGGAATATGCAAATGGTCCTTGCATCGTAAATGTCCAGTTTCGTCAATAAGAGCATCAATAATGAGTGCACCTCTTTGGAGCCGAATAAACGCTTGAATAATATCGTCTTCAATCAACCATTCAGCAATTTGCACCGACGGTTGTCCCCACTTGTCGCTTGTCCATGATTCGATTGCAGCACGGTGCAGCATGTGCAAACCTTCCAGTCCCCGTTGATGAACCTTCACATTCATGATTTAGTGCATTGATTGAAATGGAAGCAAACTTTCCGAGGGATAATGGCAGCAGCATGGGGAGCCGTCGATTTCGATTGGCGAATCATTCCACTCTTGATCTTCGGGTGGTACTTGCTTCTCAAACGCTGGGAGCGAAATGGTGTTCTTGACCGATGGAACGCCACGAGAGTGTTCGGATTTGTCCTCATGGTTCGAACACAGAAAGGACTTAACCTTCTTGAAAAGGTCGCAAAACCTCGTCGTTTCTGGAGAATCTACGGTGAAATTTCCCTTTGGGTGTGTACTTTTGCGATGTTTATGGTCGCGTTGGTCGTCCTCCTTGCCTTTGTAGGAGCACTGCTTTCACCACCTGATGTTGATCCACCTTCTGCAAGCGAATTGGTTGCGATACCAGGAATCAATCCTGTCATTCCCTTGTGGTGGGGTTTGATTGGATTCATTGTGGCTTTGGTTATTCATGAATTTGGACATGGTTTGTTGGCCCGTGGCCATGGAATGCGTATCCGTTCGTTTGGATTGCTACAGTTGGGACCATTACCTCTCGGAGCATTCGCTGAGCCAGAAGGAGAAGAACTGTTCAAGGCTCCACGGAGAGAACGACAGCGAATGTTCGCAGCAGGACCTGCAACAAATCTGTTTGCTTCATTCGTCTTACTGTTGTTGATTGGGGGCATTGCTGGCCAATTTGCAGCAGGAGACCAATCGATTCATGTCAAAGGAATCGTTAAGGGACAGGGCGCTGATGAAGCGGGAATGCTTCCGTGGGACACCATCGAAACCATTGGTGATGAACCCATTGTTGGCCTCGATGGATTCCGTGATGCACTTGACCAATACCAAGCAGGCGACTCAGTTTTGATTGGAGTTTTGCATGAAGACGGAACAAGAGAAACGGTCAATGCTACACTTTCAGATAAGTACGCTTACTATCAAAACCTCGGTTATTCTGAAGACCAACTCGATGCACTCTCAATCAAATCTGGAGACCCATTTTTGGGTGTTGAAGGACTTTCATCGAACACAGCAGGAATTGATCGGCTTGCAGGACCATTGTCTCCAAATACCGATTATTCAACCCTTCAGAGAGCCATTATCGCTCCATTTCATGTCATCACCATCATGATCATTCCGTTTGAATTCCAGGGTGTTGCAATGCATCCAAATGAAGAAGCCATGCTTGAAGCTGACGATGCCTGGCTTGGAAACTTGATAGGGAAAGAAGGATTGTTGATTTTAGTCAATCTCATGTTTTGGATGATGTGGGTCAACGTCCTGCTCGGATTCACCAATTTGATTCCAATGGTTCCGTTTGATGGAGGCCACATGTTCAAAGACATGGTTCATGCTGGTTTGTCCCGACTTCGTGCCGTAGGCAGGAAGTTGAAATTATGGAACTTCCATCCTCTTTGGGTCGATCAACTCTCGCGAAAAGCCAGCAATTTTTCCTCACTTGGGTTGCTGTTTATCCTGCTGTTTATCCTCGTCATTCCGTATTTCTGATCAACGCATAAGCGTCCGACGGCGTTGAAGCTCATCGAGAATGGAATGTTTTGTTTCATGAGCATCGATTTGATTCTCTTCGGCAATACTTCGCTTTTTGATGAAATCCAATGTAGCTGAATGTTCGTTGTGTTGACAAACAATTTGTATGAATTCGTTGAGGGGCATGCCCTGTTCCCAATCAATAAGTGCCCGTCCCTTTCGAGTTCGAGGAAGTGCTGGAATCCGTCGAGATAAAACGCGTAACCGTCCCTCGAGTGTGGTTGTTTCAACACGGAAGATTCGCCAGGAGTCGCCCCGCGTCCCCTTCAGTCGATGGGCGTACAAAGGCATGAGTCCGCAGCGTTCTCCTTCGTAAGCAAGAGCGTTGTATTGGTCGAGGGTTCTACCACTGAGGTAGATTTTCGTTCCCTTGGTCGTCTTGACTTCAATAGGGAAGGAAATATCTCCTCTCAAAGCGAGCAAATCACCACTGCCTTCGATTCCTGAACCAGCAGCTCGGACCACAAGGAATGGGCGATTGAGCACCAACCGCATCCGTTCCTTTTCTTCAACTGAACACGACCTGATGACTGCTTCAACACCTGAAGGTATCCCAGCGAGAACGTGGCGAAGCTCTCGCTCGTATTGGCTTGTCATGCATCAAGATTGTTGTCAACCGCCTTTATTGACTTCGGTGATTTTGCGACAAACAATCACCGTTCAGGCGAAATGAACGTTATGCGGTTCAATGACAATTGACTTCGTCAAATTGTGTCCTGAAACAGCAATAATGCATTGTCTCTGACTGTTTCTGGAGTTGAACTGAGACGGAGGATTATAGGGCATCCAAGCATCGGACAGTATGTGCAAAAAATACTCGTGCGGACTGATGATTTTCAACTGGCGTACCGCATCATGCACGCACTTCGTTCAAGAACCATCGATGTTGAGCAACGATCCTTGAGCGAACCGTTGCCCTCCAAGGACGCTATTTGGATTGGGACCGTCGATGAAGTTGCATCGAATTCTACCGATGGCCGTCCGATTGCTGCCAACCTTGAATCGATTGATCTTGCTGTAGAGGCTGCTGTCTTTGCGTTGAAAAGATCCTCGAAAACAAATCGCTTCACAATCGGCATCGATACAGGCCCCCGTCCTGGTATTGCATGGTTTACCGATGGAGTCCTCATCGATACAAAACAAACTGAATCCTTGGAAGAATGCATCCAAGCGATTGATTCGTTAATTGAAAACCATGACTTCCAGCATCTATTGATTCGTATGGGTAGAGGCTCACCTTCGCATCGCAACCGACTGCTCAATGCAATGCTGCAAAAAGGATACATTGTCGAGTTGGTCGATGAACGAAAAACTTCTCGAGGTCTCAATCGAAACCAACACAGCGTTTCAGCTATTCGAATTGCGACCCTAGCAGGTGAACGAGTTTGGGAAGTGGTTGAATTGCAACCAACGGAAGGTGAGTTGAAGGAGATTCAACGTAGAAGCCGCATCAAGAGTCAAGGGCGAGTAACAATTTCATCCGAGTTAGCTCGAAAAGTTGCTTTGGGTGAGTTGACACTCGCAGAAGCGATTGAACTCATTTGATACGAACACGGTATCGCTCCCTACCATTGGCATAGAGAACAATGCTTCCTGTGGAAGATACTGCAATTGCAACGCCTTCAGTCAATTGTGAAATTGCTCGAGCTGCGAGATGACGACCACCTTCGCCAGATTTTGGACTTAGACCTGATGGAACCTGAATGTATCTTCCAGCATCACTTGCTATACCCTCTCTGTTAAACAGAATTGCACCATCCAACCAAGCAAATTCAGCCAACGTCTCATGATTTTCTTTGTTGTTGACATCGCGTTTGTTCTCACTGTGTCCTTTGAAGGGATTCAGTACCATCGCTGTTGAATGCCCTCGCATCTTCTGGATGTTGCCAATGGCAAACAGTGCGCCTATGGCTGCCCCTTCACGTCCACGTGTTCCTATGGCACGAGAAAGTTCAATCAACCGAATCAGAACTTCAAGCTCAATGTTTTGCTCTTCAGCAATGGCAGTGAGTCGTTCTGCACCAAGCATTTTCGTATCGACAATAATCACGCCATCAATTGGCTCAGCGAGGACAACCAACAAGCGTCCACCTTTCGCAATCCATCGCTCACCCATTCCCTGAAGGACAAGGTCGTACAATTCATTGAGGATGGATAATCCCTTTGTGGACAGACCTTCCTCAAGAACTTCAGCATCAATCTCATGCTCTATGAGGGCATCACGTACCCTGCTTAGGCTTGTCATAACCCTCAGTGGAAGGTTGGAGGGAAGGACCTCGACAACGGATCTCACTTTTCGACTGTCATTGGAAACCATAAGGACAGCGTCAAACGATGACGATGCTGATTGAAGAGCGACACTCACCATGTGAGGAAGGCCGCTCATCGTTGATGCCTCAGTCGTTTGTGGTGTCGATTCCCGGTAACAAATCGTTGATTTCTCGGTAAACTGTACGCATGTTGGAGATGAAGTTCTTCTCTTTTACAACAATGGTGAACGTTTTCACACCGGGGTCTTCCTCACCATCAAGAAGTCCAAGCAGCGTTTCGAGGGTGAGACGGGCACCTTCCCTGTGTGGGTATGCAAATACGCCCATGCTCAATGGAGGAGAGATAACGTTGTCCATCACTCCAAGCTCTTTGAGTCGAGCGAAGAGATTGTAGTACGTTTCTGGAAGAAGATCACGCCGGTTTTCATCTTGATTCGGTCGCCGGCAATCTGGACCAACGACGTGAATGATGTGCTTAAATCGGTCTGCAAGAGCGTACGGTTCGGTGACAACGTTGTGCGTAACTGCACATGGGGGAGCGTTGATTTTTCGCATTTCCAAACATATGTTTCGGGTTGCTTGAGTCAACTCTTGACCCGCCTTTTGATGAATCATGTTGTCCAGACCTTCTCTTCCCGAAAGCCGATTGTTCGCAGGAGTAATGAGGACATCACCGCTGTGATTCCACACGTCTCCACCAACGACGCGAAGCGTGCCCCACCTACAGGTTCGAGCCATGTATAACTCTGCCATCAATTGCTCAGAGGGGGCCACCCTTCATATTCTTTCAGTGTTTTTTTGATGAAATAAAGGATTTTGACAAGGAAATCCGTGCCCAATCCATCAATACTCCTAAACTACAAATCGGTATGGTAGGAACATGGCAGGAAGGGGAACAAGTTTGTTTCTCGTCTCCATTATGCTTGGTTCACTGTTCAGTGTTTTACCGACTACGCCCATCAATGCTGAACAAGAAACATACTTCCAATCATCAACCAACTTGTTTCAAGGATTCACCACTGGAGACAATTGGCTCAACTTAAACAACCAAACAATTGCCGTTCCTACAGGTTTTAATGTGCTCGATGTTTATGATTACAGCGATGTTGGAGTCTTAATCAACAACAAATCAGAAGCGAGCAAAACCATTGGTTGGGCCTTCGTTCAAGCAAGGAACATCAGTCTTGAGCGCGTATTCATCTTTGACCTTGAAGGAACGCCAACAGGGGAGACAATTAATCGAAATCAGTTCACAACCTACTTTGCATTACCATTCCTTGAAATGCTGAACAATCGAAGTAATGTATCGGATATGAATTATCTTGTCACCAGCAAAGGAATGCCACTGAGGGTAAGTGGCGGACAGAATAAGGCGTCATTTGATCAGGAATTTGCTTTGCTTGGTGGGTCATACAACAGTAGCATTGGTGGTGATTATTGGGCGACACACTCGTATGGCCCACTTTCTGGCGGAGAATTTGAATCGTTTTCGCGACAAAAGCACGGTTTTTATCTCGTTACACGACTCACTGGATATACCGTTGATACAGCATTGAGTCTCATCGAAAAGGCGAACAATAGTCTAGGGCAAAGCGGGACGTATGTTCTCGATTTGGCTACAAATCGTAACGGTTCAGGGTACAAATTTTGGAACGATGATCTCTATGTTGCAAATACTACACTTACAGAATTATACAACGAGAGTGTATATTTTGATGAAGAGACAAATTTTGTGACAAATGTAAGCAATGTCATCGGTTATGCATCATGGGGTTCAAATGATGGAAACTGGGGTGCAAATTGGGGCAAAAATAGCGGATTTGAAACAGAGGATACAACTTGGTCGAGTGGTGTTCGACATTGGAATGCAACAACACCAACATTGTCATCTGGTGATTCATTTGCTTGGAATTTTCAGACCGATGTCCAGAACGCAGGAAGTGCGTCCATCGAAGCAACGATTTCAGCATCATGTTCCGATGAATCCAGTAATGGAACACAAGGCATCTTTGCAGAGTTTTTCGATAATGAAGGTGTGACCTTTAACACGGGCTCGATGCCTTCGCTCATTGACCGTGTTCCAGAACACACGCGAATAGAAACTTCTCTCCAGTACGGTTCAATGTATTCAGCATATCCTGGTCTTGATGATCGCTTCAAAAACAATTGGGGGGCTCGTTTTAGTGGTCTCATCAACATACCCGATAGCGGCAATTGGACATTCTATCTTACCAGTGATGATGGAAGCGAAATGTGGCTTGATGGAACGAGCTTGGTCACCAATTACGGCTCACATGGTATGCGGGAAATGTCAGGAACACGAAATGTTTCGGCCGGTCTTCACGATTTCAAGATTGAATTCTTCCAAGGTGGAGGCCCGCATGGATTGAATTTGAAATGGGAAGGGCCGAATCAAAGCAAAACGATGGTACCTTCTTCAGCATTCTTCGTTTCAGACGGTTCGCCCCCATCTGCTTCTACGCTTATTCATGCATGGAATTTTGATGAAGGGATTGGAACCGAATCCAATGATTCAGTCCTGAATGGCTCAAACATGACCTTGTACAACATGAATGCTACGAACTGGAGAACATGTCCCGACGGCGGATGCCTATGGTACGATGGTGTCGATGACTATGTCGAGGTTGATGTGGATGACTGGGTTGGAAATTTCACCGTCAGTCAATGGGTTTGGGCAAATTCGACCAGCTTACCGAACTATGCTTCAGCACTCGCAGTTTCAGATAATGCAGGTTCGAACACATCGTTCCAGCATGCAATCTTCAATGGAGAATGGCGATTGCATAACAATCAGACGCATACCTTTGGTGATGTAGAGGCACAACAGTGGATGCACCTTGCTACGGTATTTGACAACGGGTCTGCTCGGCAGTATTTGGATGGCGTTCACGTTCGTACGACCGCATTCCCCACAGGCTCAATCAACAACATTGACCTCTACAAACTGGGGGTAAATCGAGCGGGTTCGACCTATTTTGAAGGTATGATCGACAAGGTCATGGTCTGGGAAAGTGCCCTTTCCGATGATGAGATAACTCTTCTCAGCCGTGATATTTACCAGGATTGTCAAGCATATTCAGGATCCGGTGCTTCCGGCGCATCGCTCGAGCAATTTGTTCCCATTAATCCCGAATTGGAAGAGCATGCATGGATTCTTTCACTGGCTGGAAAGCGTAGTGGTGACGTCTACGGCAGCTATACATTGATCGTTGAGGGTCTGGATGATCAAGGAAACGTCCTATCATCCAATACATCGGATTCAAAAACATTCGAGAACAATTGGGGAAGTGCTACAATGCGCTTCCGCCCACATGAGAATGCGTCATCTCTTCGGATTATGGTTCCGCTGAACGTCGTTGCTACATCGACCAGTGGATCCGTCTTTATCGATAGTCTGAGCCTCCGGGCTATTCGACCCCATATGTCATGGGTTGACGGTTCAATCGCAGAGACAGCAGTTTCTACAGGTGGACGTTCGTTTAATCTTGGTACAACATACGGTCAATCCTTGGTTGCAGATTTACTTGAAGATGGGGTCAGCGGTGTCAAGGGCTACGTGTACGAACCATACTTGACGGCTGTTGGGCAACCAAGCATTCTGTTTCCGATGTATGCTCAAGGCTACAACTTTGCTGAAGCCAATGCTGCAGCAAACAACTACATTTCATGGATGGGAGTGGTTGTGGGGGATCCAAAAATGGCTCCATATGTGAGTTCATTGCATGATGTTGAGATTCTGGATACTCGAATTTTGAACAATTTCTCAGTTGGCCAAACTGGCCATATTGAGGTCGCCCTGCAAAACAATGGTATGTCATCAGGACATGGCCAAATCGACGTTATCAATCTCCAAGGTTCTGTGTTGATGTCGTCCTCAAACTTGAGTGTTGTCGAAGGTGACCAATCTGGTTCACGAATGTCACTCTCGATACCCATTACTCCTACACAACCGGGTTGGCTGGATGTTCGAATCCGTTACACACATGATAATTCGACCTCGTACGAACGTGATACAACGAACAATTTCATCATCATGCGAATTTGGGTGAACGATGTACCCTCTATCGAAACCGTAGCCTGCGATCAGGACGAGTATGCCAGAGGCGATACGTTCCTATGCACTGTAACTGCTTTTGATGATGAGCGAGTTGAATCGGTTGAAATGGGATGGAACGTACTATGTTCAAATTGCTCGATTTCAAACGTTACTTGGAGCCTAGGATCGATGGGTTCCAATGACAATGGTACGACTTGGGAAATTATGATTACTTTACCAATTGATGTCACAACAGGGAAGCTTGCCCTCTACGTTGTTGCACGGGACGGGCTCGGGATGGAAGCGGAACACATCGCAGAGAATGTTTCCAATATCCTTGATGCACCATCCCTGTGGTTTGGCCCACATGTATCAAATGCAGATTCCGAATGGACAGGCGCTGCTCAATTGCCTTCAATTTCATCGATGGGTATTCAACGCGGTATTGAGCAAACGATTACAGGATGCGTTCTCGATGTCGATCATGACACTGTCTTCGAACGTCCACAATTCCTTGTCACTCGAGGGGCAATTGGTGACCTTGTTCACGTCCCCATGACTGATGCAAATCATCATTGTTACCAAGCCTCTTTCGTCCTTGAGAATGGTTCTTCCACACAGTCAGTAGGTATCGAAATGCGAAAAGATGATGGCAGTCTCGTCGCTCAGCGAATGATTCAGATTGAAGATATTGCACCAGTCATTCAGCTTTCCATTGAAGATGAAACCAATGCTTCCATCGATCGTATTGTCGATAACGACAACGAATTTCTTCGTATAGTCGTTTATGATCAAGATGATTTTGTCAATGCCTATCTTGCAGATGTTGAAATCGATTGGCCAGGATATGGTTTGCAAATCAATTCAGTGGAAGGTATGGTTAATGAGGGAGAACTTCGAATAAAACTCAACCCACCTATTGAGTTGCTTGAAGCGGGTGAAATCAGTATTCGTGTTATTTTACAAGATTCGAATGGTGTTGAATCAACCCAGACAGCGACTCTACCGCTCATTCTCAATGCCCCGAGAATCGTTACGATGATTCCTTGCAATGAAGATGGGGCCATTAGTGAGTTGATGTTTGGTCATCCAGCTGTTCTAGGTGCTGTTGTTGAAAGCTATCGTCCTTTGGAACAGATTCATCTTTCATTACGACAACTGGGATGGTCCGTAATTGCTCCTGAAATCGAAGAACCAACTTGGGCACAATCAAACGAAGCTTGTTTGCAAGATTCGGGCGAAGATGTGTATTGGTTCCGATTGCAATTGGATGGCTCATTTACATCGGATATGGGCTCAATCCAATTGAATTTAGCAACAGTCGACGGTTATCCAGCAACGATGCAAATACCAATGTTGTTTCGACATGCTCCTCCGATTATCAATGGAACAGTAGAGCCATCTGTAGAAGCGGGAAGTGATCTATCGTTCCAAGTTGCGGTTACTGATCTCGACGGTTTGGATGATGTATCCTGTGCAGTATCCGTTCTTGATGATTTGAACAACTCAGTTTGGGAAAAAGAATTTCTTCCAACTGAAACGCAAGATTTTGATGGATTCAACCAATTGCGTTGGCCGACACCACGCAATTTGAATGAGTCGACCAATTCACTACGAGTGTATGTCCAATGTGAGGATTCAGATGGAGAAACTGGTGAATGGAATCCAAACCAAAGCATTGCTGTAGAGCCATATGTCTGTCGCATCGATTGCAACTCAACGCTTGTTGAAGAGGCGACGAAATCTGCTGCGAAATCGCCTCTACCGTGGATTTTACTCGGATTGGGATTGATTGGTGTTCTATTTGCCACAGCCGTATTTGTTCGACGAAAGGAAAGCCAAGAGAAATGGGCTTCTGATGAGTCAATTGAAGACTTTGATCAACTTACTTCTGCCTCAATTGTGGAAGCTGAAGCGATGCTCGAAAGTTTGGCAACAGAGGTTGCACCTGTTCCTGATGGTTGGACCGAAGAAGCATTTGTTGTTTGGTTGAGCGGCGAGAGACCTGATGGTTGGACTGTTGAGCAATGGGACGCTCTCCGCCAAGACCATGCTCTACGACTCGAACAGTCTGAAACCGAGACCGATGAGATATTATCCTGAATGCACATAGGATGGTTGATACTCATGGCTGTAGGTTACGTGTTGTTGAATGTTGTACCTGGGACAGAGCACGACGTGTATCTCAGATTGCAGAAAATGGACAATGTCATGGATGTGACAGTTTTATTCGGTGATTACGATGTCATTGTCAAACTAGCTGCGGATGATTTGGGCTCAATTGCAACAACAGTTGTTGAGTCAATTCGGCAGATTTCTGGTGTTCTCCGATCAAAGACACTAGCGGGTGCAGAATTCTAGTCTCGCAGTGCCCTATTTGGGCTGTTTTTCACGCTCGGAATGGGGCACTGTAAGGCATATGTGGCGCAGTAAAGCCTTTTTTCGGCGAAAATTATAATAACTATGGGTTGTGATTGAGATTTGGAGGTAATCCAAATGTCAGACAAGAAATATTTCGTTCTCATGGAGAACGGTAAGGACACAAGCCAAGTATTTGCGAGCAAGCAACCACGAGGAGCAGCCCTCAAAGCTGCAACACGTGGACACACGAACATCCGCCTACGAGAGCGTGGCACAAAGCGTGTACACGTTTTCACAGGCTCAATCACCATGGTTGACAAGCCTGCTGGCGGCCCTGATTGGCTACCAGACAAGATCAAGAAGGCCAACGTCAAGAAGGTCGGAATTGAGCACCTCTGAGGTTCTCAACTTCTCTTGATTTTTGACTCGCTCGACGAGTGTTGCCACAAAAGTGGCTCTCCGCCCCACTAAGGATTCAGGTCCTTGGTGGGGCTTTTTCTATTTCTTTTCATTTTGAATCAACTGATTCATTCACAACGAGGATATCAATTCAACAATTGCTAGAAATTGTATTTGACTTTGTCATCATTGATCTCAATATGTTGTTTCTGGATGAGCCAATGCACAACATCCCATGTTTTGTGAACAAAACCTATTCCAGGTCTCCAATGTTCGATTTGATTCTGGAGAGTTGATAGTTTTCGTGGTCGTTTCGCAGGAGCTGTCTTCTCAAGAATTTCAACAACTCGCGTACCCACTTGCTTGATTGAGGGCGGTTCCGATTTTTCCTGGACATTTTCTTTTTTCTCATCGGGCCCATCCTTGGCTTTTTGTTCAGATTTTTTGTCATTCTTCACCGCAGAGGTGGTTTTCTTTTTCACTTTCGGAGGCTCTTTTCTTTCGATTCGTCGTTTTCGAGTTTTGAAATGCTCAATGAGATCATCAAATCCTTTGTCTCTTGACCAAACAATGAATTTGACGGAGTTTTCACGACCGACATGAACCATGCCTAAGTAGGCTGAAATATGAAAGTCAACGTTGTCTTTCGAAGTCTTCCCAACTCGAATAACTGTAATGTTGTAATCAACGATCAACCAATCGTTTGGAATGGTTTGTTGATTGCCTACAAATAAGAGCACTCTTTGGTGGTTTCCTCTTGCAATTTCATCAATAGGAATGTGTTTGTGAACGTTCTCAAAATCAACAAAGTGGACGACTTTTTCCGGTTCATCGCTCATTTTCGGGCATCTCCATTTCTTCATTGACAATGAAATCTCTGCAGTATTCTTTTCTTTGAGTTCAAAGAGTACGCCATCGATTTCGAATCACTCTGGTTGGCGATAACTCCAGACTTTGGTTGTGATGACCGCCATGACAACAATCTTGAATGCATCCCAGACGAGGAATGGCTCAACTCCCCATTCAAATGCCTGGCTCAAGCTTACTCCGTACGATTCTGCGAGCCACAATGTTCCAATTACGTAAACTGGAATCATTGCAATAAACCAGCAGACAAGTTGAGCTTTGAAGTCTGCGATTCCAGCGGTTCGAGATCGATCGAGTCCTTCTGCAACGAGAGCTGAAGCAATCGGGAATGCCATGAGATATCCTCCACTAGCGATTAACGCCCCATCTGAAAACAAAGCATCACCACCTTCTGCAAAAACAGGAGCGCCCAATGCACCAGCAAGAGCTGTTGGTGTTGCTATAAACTTAGCTGCAGCTGCTTACCTATCAAGCGTTATATTGTTTGCAATACCTCTAGCAAAAGCTTGGGTCTGCTACCCATCAAAAGATCCCAAGACATTTACCTT
>JAYXXD010000007.1:0-41064 GCA_036019775.1 Thermoplasmatota archaeon | reverse complement strand
GGCTGCGCTTTATGGCGTATTCGAGCCTGCCTTCGACAAG
This sequence comes from Thermoplasmatota archaeon, assembly GCA_036019775.1. Lineage (GTDB taxonomy): Archaea > Thermoplasmatota > Poseidoniia > Poseidoniales > Poseidoniaceae > MGIIa-L2. The sequence continues at coordinate 41,024 of JAYXXD010000007.1, read as the reverse complement.
GAGGGTTAAGTCGTAACAAGGTATCTGTAGGGGAACCTGCAGATGGATCACCTCCTAAGAAAAGCGAGGCTGGGGCTCCTAGAGCCCCAGTCTCCACCTTTTTTTGTCAACGTGGCAGTTTACTTTTTACACCGAATGGAGCCTTGCTGCACCAACTGCGCCAGTCAAATCACCATATTTCGAAATCTCAATAGGGATGTCAATTCTGCTTTGAAGAAGTTGAATCCATTCATCAGAACTCGTAGTAATGCCTCCGCTCAAGACAAATCGATCTGGGTTGAATTCCTCCAGTAGGTAATCAAGAACCATTGCAAGACGTTCTGCCCATGTTTCCATCGAAAGACTCTCTTCATTCAAGGTTCGAACAGAAGCCCACTGTTCAAGGGAACAATTCAAACGGGGATGGGCAATACGTCCATATTCAGTTCCTGCTTCTAATTCTCCATGCTTCAGCCAGGCTGATCCAATTCCTGTTCCCAATGTGAGGCATAGGATGTTTTCAGTTTCCCATCCGTCTGTTTCTCGAGCCATAGCCAATGCAGCAGCATCAGCATCATTGATGATCGAAATCAAAGCACCTATACGCTCATTGAGTCGGCTTGAAAGATCGTATCCTCCCCATCCTTCACCCATGTTTGGTGCATCAAGGATGTGATTTCCCTCAACAATTCCAGGAAATCCAATTCCAATTGGACCATCATGACCCCATGATTCAGCTATCTCAGTCACCATGTCGAGAACAGCATCTGGATTCTTGCCATTCGTGTACTCTAGTGTCGCATGTCGAATGATGCCTTGAGCATTCAAGAGACAGCATTTGATGGAAGAACCACCAATATCAATCCCAAGAACCGCATGTTCTCGGCTCACAGAATCACCTTTGTATGGATTGGATTAGACGATCTTTCATCGACTGTCGGAAGGTCAGTAGACATAGCTTTGGTGCATTCAAGTCAACTGTGATTGAAGCTCCACGATTGAAATGCACCTCGTCCCAACCATCTGGGACTACGTATCCTCGATGCATGTCACTCAAAATCTGAGTTGGCTCATCGGTCCAATCAACCCAAGCCCATGGCTCATCCTCGCGCTGCTTGTGACTTAGGTCACGAGCAAGTACGAAGTAGTGTGAATCAACGTCGTTTTCATCGATACCACTCATGAGATCGTCGAGAGTCTTCAGGTCGAGGCTGTGAGAAAACCAAGCACCTTGTCCCAGCCAAGTCGAGAAAATCAAGCCACTGCTTTGCTGTTTCGTGTTCTTCTCTCCTCGACGTAGATGATACTTGCTTGGAGCGTATTGGTGCGTGTTGGCAATCAACAATTCATTCATTGCAGGATCAGTCGTGTAGCGATTACCAGATGTAGAATCTATGATGGCCCGTAAGCGAGGCAAATTGTTGACGATTGCTTTCCCATTCAGTGCAGCTCGGAAATCATCAGCAAACGTTTCCAAGGTGGAATCCATGTAGAAACCAACGCTTCCATCCTTGTCGTTATGCAAAGGGTGGGAATTAACGCCCATAACAGGTGTATTCTCGTCTATGTTGTGAGAAATCGAGGTTAATGTCCCGTCTCCACCGAGAACAATGACCAAATCGCGTCCAATGAAATCAGCCCTACGAACTCTTTCACGTGCTCTCATTTCAACACGAAGGTGATGCGATGATTTCATCTCTTCGAGAATGACCTTGAGTTGAGATAAGCTCTCATCGTGAATGGATTCGAAGTTTTTCTTGTACACAACAAGCACGTTGGTCATAGCCTCTCCTCCAATACAACCCAAGAAGTTGACCTTCTTGAAGAAGACCGATGATTCATAAATCTCCATGGCTAGCAAAGGCCATGGAAGAGAAAGAAGACTTCTGGGGTGAAATTGAATCTGCGCAAAATCAGGAGATTCCCTCCGTAATGATTTCCGGCCAAACACAGACTATGACAGTTCCACAACAGATGTATGGTAATCAGCAACAAATGATCATGCTGCAACAACCATCTTCAGCTCCAAAAGTGATTGGAATTCTGGTTATAATTTATGGTGCAATCAGTGTTTTATCAGGAGTTGTTGGAGTTTTTGGAGGTGCCTTACTTGCTAATATTGAAGGACAACTAGGAAGCGATGGTGCCTCTTCGATAACGACAATTTTGTACTCACTCATTGAATTGGCGTTCGGTGCAGGTTTCATTTATTGTGGTGCTCAAATTTCAAATCGAAGAAGAATAGGCATTCAAATCGCTTGGATATTAATCGCAATAACCCTCGTCATCGGGATCATTCAGAGCCTCCTGTTTTCTTCGGATTTGGGTGTTGAAGGTGCAGATGCTGCTCTCGTCAATGGTATGTTCATTGGTGGTCAAGTCGTTTGCAATACGATTTGTGCAATACTCGTGGCAATTCCCCTCATGGTCAACAATTCGATGATGGATGATTCTTCGCTTTGGGGCTGAACCAGTGGGTGTCCAGAAAAGAGGGACCTATGCAACCTATACTGAGGAATTAACCATCACCACACCTGAACGCTATCAAATCGTTTGCATCACCAATGATGTTGACCAAATTGTTCAAGAAAGTGGAATCGATGATGGATTGGTTCTTGTCAATCCAATGCATATAACGGCCTCTTGTTACGTGAACGATCTTGAGTACGGGCTCCATCATGACATCATGGCATGGCTTGAGAAATTGGCTCCCTATCATGGCCAAGACGGTCAAGATGGAGAAGAATATCATCACCATCGAACCGGTGAAGACAATGGGGACGCACATTTGAAACGTCAACTGCTCGGTCAACAAGTGACAATGTCTGTTCAGAATGGTCGACTCCACTTAGGAACTTGGGAACAAATTCACTATGCTGAATTTGATGGACAACGTCCAAAGCGTATTTTGGTCAAAGTCGTTGGAATACTCAAAGATAAGTGAGTTACTGACTTAAACCAGTTCTCGTTCGGTTAAACATGAACATCAACGAACTCGATCTTGACCGAGGCTTCTTCCAGCTGACAATGCCTTACCGATGGCAGTACTGGATCGGATGGGTCCTTGGAATGCTAATGATTATTGTCGGCGCTCTCGCAAATCCATTGATTGCTTTATTCGGCCTTCTTGTTGTTGCATTATGTTCACCAGGTTCTCTTGAAGCAGATCTCCACAAGGTACGGCAAGCTGCACCACAACCCGAAGATTTGGAAAAAGAGGCACTCGAAAAGGGATTCTCTATTGATTCCTGGTGGATGGGACGCACCTCTTATGCTCCTACCACAGATCCAAGCGACTGGATTCTCACGGCACCAGGTCCTGCCACATGGAATGAGAATCAATATCTTCCACATGGTGACGGAACGCCATTACCAGAACATCCAATGAACGTTGGAACACCACGCCCAGCCACCATGTCGACCTATGGAGTCATGATGACACTCTTCGTCGTGGGAGCATGTCTTGCAATCAACTATGCGGTTGAAAACTCCACTCCGGAAGAAGATATGTCGTTCCTACCATACATTGCGCTTGGCGTTGGTTTCATTTGGGCCATTGTCGGTTATTTCCAGTACAAAATGCAACGACAGATGGCTGACACACCGACCAGTCTCGTACGTTCAGTTGCAGTTGGAAACCCAGAACTCGTTGGACAAGTACGACCATCAAAGTCTGGCGTATTGCGAGTTGTTGTCGATGGACACCCAAATCGAGTCATCCCAAACTGTGTCCAGTTTCACTGGTCCTATGAGGTCAAGATTCGAGAAGAGTATACGGATAACGAGGGTAATCGCAAAACGAGAGAATATTGGAAGACAATTCGGGAGGATCATGGTGGTGTTCCATTCATTCTCAACGATGGAACTGGAGGCATCCTGGTCAAGCCGACCACCTTCAAGCGAACGGACATGGGACAGTATCTCAAGCGATGGGAATCAAATCACGCAGATTCTCTCAAGAAGGAACTTGGTATGGAATTTGCAGCCCGCCTGTTTACAGGTGGTAACGTTGTCAAGCATCGATGGACGGTCTACGCACTTCGAATCGGAAACCCAGTCTATGTTCTTGGAACGACGAAAAGCCGCCCTCAAGAAGAACTTCAAAATGAAGGACTCGATGGAACATTGCAAAATACGCTTCTTGAGGTGGTTGGCGAAGATGCTCCAGGCATCAAGGCAACCCTACAACGTGGTACTGAGTTGGCAAACATGGGACGCATGCGTTCTTCATTCGAAGTGATGTTAATTCCACTATGTTTGACTCTTGGAGGCTTAGTTCTCACGCTTATGAACCTCTAAGCGTAGAAGCGCATTCTTCTTGACCCGAATTGATTTCGGAGATTCATGGCAGAAGATGTCGTATTGGTTGGTGGAGCACGCACTCCATTTTGTGAATGGGTTGGCGGAAAGCGAGGCGATGGAAAACCCGGAGGCCTTCTCAAAACTGTGAGTGCTCAAGACCTTGGTTCAATTGCAATCAAAGGAGCCTTAGAGAAGACCAATACTGCGCCGGAGAAAGTCGACCATGTCGTCATGGGCTATGCTCTCCAAACATGCTCACAATCCATCTATGGTGCACGACATGCTGGGCTCAAAGCAGGTATCCCTCAGGAAGTGCCAATGCTCACCCTTTCTCGAATCTGTGGTTCTGGAATTCAGTCCATCGTCACAGGTGCACAAATGATCATGCTCGATGAAGCATCCACTGTTGTAGCAGGTGGAATGGAAAATCTCTCTCAAGCACCGCATGTATTGCGTGGAGCACGTGATGGATGGAAACTAGGACGTTCTCCTCCTGTTGAGGACTACATGATGACGAATCTTCAAGATATGACTTGTGGTAAATTCATGGCACAAACGAGTGACGAAATCTGTGCACGAAAGGGAGTCACTCGTGAAGAAACGGACGCATTTGCAGCACGATCACATCAACGAACACTTGCATCGATTGAGAACGGTGTTTTCGATGATGAAATTGTTGATGTTGTCATCAAGTCCCGACGTGGCGACAAGGTCATCACTGCAAAGGATGAAGATCACGTTGTTCGCGATACGTCTCCGGAATCTCTCTCAAAACTTCCAACAGCATTTGGCCCTGATTCACTTGTAACTGCAGGAAACGCTTCTGGAATTGTTGATGGTGCAGCAGCCGTTGTCATTAAATCAGCATCACAAGCAGAAGCAGATGGAGACAAACCACTTGCTCGAATCGTAGGTTGGGGAATCGTTGGTCTCGAACCTGCGATTATGGCCTATGGCCCTGTTCCAGCTTCGCGTAAAGCATTGGAGAGAACGGGTTTATCCATTGAGGACATTGATCGATGGGAAATCAACGAAGCGTTCGCAGGTCAAGCTGTTGCTTGTGTCAAAGAACTTGGTCTTGATGAGGACAAAGTCAACGTGAACGGTGGAGCAGTCGGTCTTGGTCATCCTCTTGCTGCAACAGGTACTCGCCTAACTCTCACACTTGCGCATGAATTGAAGCGAAGTGGTGGAAAATACGGAATAGCAACTGCATGCATTGGTGGTGGCCAAGGTATTGCCATCGTCATCGAAGCACTATGATTCAATCTTGAGATTTAATTTCCGAGTCCTTCTTTGAGAGGTGATTGCTGCCCTCGAACACCAATGGTCCATCGAAGGGTGTCAACGATTCCTTTGGCACGTTGATACTTCATCAAAGCACGATATTTTGCTTCCCGAGGTCCATTTTCGAGGCGGTAGTAATACTTCGCCCGTTGTGCATTCATTTCATGAATTGCAGTTTGGAGTGTCTTCTCTATTTCGCCCCATGTTCGATTGTAACTTGGCTCTTCGGCTCGCCAAATCTCTCTTGCGTTTTCCATCAAATACGCCCAGAAATAGATCTCTGAACAGTATTCCATCGAGATTCTATATTCTCCTATAGTGCTCAAAATAAATTCCAAATGGATTTGATTTTTGCATGCGTTCGTGACGAAAGGTGCTTAAACAGATGAATCTAGAACCAACTGTTGTGTTGAAATGGCATTGCTTAACCTCTGGTCCCTTGGTCATTTTCTCCAATGGTCCTTTATTGGACGATTTTTCCTGAAGAATTGGTATCTTTTTCTTGTTCTTTCCATTGGATGGGAAGTTCTCGAATTGTATTTACCATATGAGTTTGCAAAAGAGACTTGGGAGAACAAAATCAGTGATATATTTGTCAACATTCTTGGATTTTGGCTAGGAAAACGGATTCGCATAGAGTTAGAGGCTAGGCTATGGTAGTGGTAGAACTTAACCAAATCTTTGGTATTTAAGCAGCGTTCCCTTTTCAATAATTTTCGATTGATTGTATAAGATTGGAATTCAGACTGAACGATCAGCTCGATTCAGTACCCATTCGAACATAGACTCGAGACTGGGTTGAAGACTAATTGCATCTTCTGTTAGTTCGTAATTTACAGTAGCAGGTACTGTTGCAAATGCCGTGCGTGTGACTAGACCATGATCCTCAAGTTCCCCTAATCGTCTTGCAACGGTTGTTGAGGAGGAATTTACTCTCTTTTTGATTTCAGAAAAACGCATAGGTTCTTTATCGCAGTTCATGATGTAGAGGATGCTTAGCATCTTTGACTTTGAAAGCAATACAAGCAAATCATCAACATGAGCTTTAGCTGATTCGCACATTGACTGCATACGTTGAGATTGTTCTTGAGACATAATGCGCCTAAGTATCAATTTGTTATTAGGAAACAGGTTACAACATTGTTACAAAAGAACACTGTTGCCACTTTTCTACTTATTATGAGATGCACAATCCCCCAGTTATGATGACACACCCGAACGGTAAGACAATGAATATCATCGGCTTTTCAAAATATGGTAAACCTTCTGAATTGAAAAAAACAATGGCTCCCTACCCACATGGTTTTGATGCTTCTAATAACATCGTCATCAAAGTCCATGCATCTGCAATTAATCCAGTTGACAAAGCCCTTCTTTCAGGTGACCTGAAGATGGTAATTCCAGTTGCAGGCTTCCCCCATGTGATCTGTTACGATGTGGCAGGAGTTGTTGAGGAAGCAGATAGTGAGGGGAAATTCTCTGTGGGTCAGCCTGTCTTTGCTCGTCTTTTTGGAAGCCAAAAAGATGGAAAGAAAACCCCTTGGTACAGAGGTGCCATGGCGGAGTACTGTGTTGCTGATACATTCAATGTTGTACTAAAACCAGAAAATCTCTCTTTTGAGGAAGCGGCTTCGATACCACTCGTTGGTATGACTGCTCTCCAAGTTCTCAAAGCCTCCGGGCTCAAGGAAGGGGATTCCATTTTCATTTCTGGTGGAGCTGGCGGTGTTGGGACTATGGCTATTCAATTGGCAAAGCATGTGTTCAAGGCCGGACGGGTTGTCACTACAGCCTCTAAAGGTGAAAAAGAAAAATTGTGTTTGACGCTTGGAGCAGATGTGGTTGTTGATTACAAATCTACGAAATTCGACGAAGTTTTTGGTGAATCTAAAGAAACTAAGTTTGATGTTTGTTTTGATACGACTGGCGAAAGTCTTCAGATGTCGGAAGTTATCAAAGATGGTGGACGCATCGTAACCATCGCAGGCATGGCAACCCTCGAAGAATTACGCCGCATAGGTGGAACAGCGTGGATTCTCAAACTGTTTGTCAAACGAAGAGTGAAGCGGAAGGAGTACAAAGCTGCTCTTTCAAAGAATGCTGACTGGAAATACCTCTTCCTTTCACCGAGCCAGGAGGACCTGTCAACGCTAGCAAATCATCTTGAAAGTGGTGAAATCAAACCAGTTCTCGATGGCGTTTGGGATTTCCATTCTGAAGATGCGAAAGACGGTTGGCAAGGAGCATTCAATCGATCATTTTCTGGTCGTGCAAAAGGTAAATGCGTTGTAAAAATAATTTGAATATCCTTGATACCCTTTGATTACACGCCTATCGTTTCGGTACCGACGTGAGGTTTCCATCAGAGGGTGTTTTGAGGGATGCCATCTCCATCATCACTAGAGTTTACAGCAGAGTCCAAATCTCCAGCAATTACGCTGTCTTGTATATTGTAGGTAATATTTTGAACGACGCTCACCCTCTCATTGTTCGAATCTTCCATTGCATTTCCATCGGTATTCGATATTGTTTGATCACTATTCCAAATATTATTTCTCTTCACCTTTTTCACAAGAATATAAACCGTTAATGAAACAATAAGAACGCCTGCAATAGTCAATGAAATAACAATAAATTGGCTATTCGATGATTCAGTACTATATTCTGCAATAATCATAAATGGAACATCATCAATTCCCTCAAGTTCACACTCAGTGCATGTTACTTTGACATAGTAAATGTCCTTGACTGCCTTTTCTGAATGAGTGATAGTAGTTGCCTTAGTCACATATCCTATACATTCTATCAAATCCGATTCCCCATCGCCATGATATATGCAAAATTCTAGATATTGGCCTTCAGTATCTTCAAACTCAAACTCAATGTTTGTGTTGAGTTTTGGATCGATTGAGAAATATAATTCACTGGTATCAATTGTACCTCTGTAACTCACGGATGGCTCCAAATTCATTGATTTTGAGAAATCGGTATTTGTTGCAGTAGCAGAAATGGAAATTGCCTGACAAGAAATAAACCCCAAGATAACAACCAAAGTAAGTTTGGCTTTCATCAATCTTTGCATCGCCCCTTACTATTTGATTTTTTAACAATATATACAAACGACATACCATTTCCACGAAATCGCGTGGGTTCTCTCATGCCCTTCAAGACATTCTTGACGAGTACAATGGGTGTTCAGTCCCCCAGTACACAAGCTACACATTCACTAGAGGAATTTCGAGTCGTAATGAACTTCGAGTTTTCGAGGGATGATTTCTTTTTCAAGAAGGGCTCGAATGGCTGAAGTCTCCATCTTTGCACCGCGAATTGTTGTAACGAAAGGAATGTTCAATTCGACTGCAAGTCGACGCATCATGTTTCCATCACGAACTGCTCCACCGGATACAGTTGGAACATTGATGATGAACGATATGTCGCCTCTTCTCATGAGATCGAGTGCGTCTGGGTGCTTCCTTTCATTTATTCTATAGACTGTTGTGACTTCGACATTTGATTTTCGTAGCACGTCCGCGGTTCCAGCTGTTGCGTAGAGAGTGAATCCAAGTTCATACAGTTCTTCAGCAATAGGAACCAAACTCTCCTTGTCCTCATCCCGAACTGTAAGATACACGCCTCCTTCATTTGCTACTGGAACTTCGGTAGCCAGTCTTGCCTTGAGATAGGCAATGTCTGCTGAAGTATCCGATCCGTAGACTTCTCCAGTAGATTTCATTTCTGGCCCTGGTGCTGGGTCGAGTCCTCTTAATTTGATGAATGGAAATACTGGTGCTTTAACACAGATCTGTCCAGATGTTCGTTTTGGAATTGTTTGTTTTGATAGAGGTATTCCAATCGTGACGTTTGCCGCAATCTTTGCGAGTGGTAATCCGGAGGATTTTGCAACGAATGGCACAGTTCGAGAAGACCTTGGGTTGACCTCAAGAACATACAAATCATCGCCTTGAATGGCGAATTGAATGTTAAAGCAGCCCTTGATATTGAGTCCTAATCCAATAATTTTCGTTTGCTCTTCGACCCGAGTAAGCATTTCTTCACTTATGTTTTGAGCGGGAATAAAGCATGTTGAATCCCCAGAATGGATTCCCGCTTCTTCGAGATGTTCCATAATCGCTCCAACCAGAACTTCCTTTCCATCACCTGCAGCATCAACATCCAATTCAGTAGCATGCCCAAGATATTCGTCAACAAGAAGGGGCTTGTCAGGTGCGAGGTATGCTTCTTTCAGATACGCTTCAAGTTGAGTTTGGTTTGAAAGAATCTCCATTCCTCTGCCACCAAGAACATATGATGGACGTATGAGTACAGGGAATCCGATATGTTCGACAGCTTTGCGAATATCATCAGCGGTTGTTCCAGTCGAACCATTAGGCATTCGAAGCCCATTCTTCTTGGCAAATGCTTCAAAGCGTTCACGATCGCTTGCTTCATCGATTCCATCAACGCTTGTCCCAAGAATCTGAACTTCTGCACCCATTTGCGCAAGGTGATCAAGGCGCTTGTCAATCGGTTGGGCAAGGTTGATTGCAGTTTGTCCTCCAAATTGTAAAAGAATGCCATGAGCTTTCTCTCGAAGAAGAATTTCTGAAACGCATTCTGATGTAAGCGGATCAAAGTACAATCGATCAGAGGTGTCAAAATCGGTTGAGACCGTTTCAGGATTGTTGTTGATAAGAACTGCATCCATGCCAGCAGAACGTATGGCCATGACTGCATGGACACAGCCATAGTCAAACTCAATACCTTGTCCAATTCTGATTGGACCGGAACCAATGGCTACCATTCGTTGTTTGTCACGTTTGTCCAAGTTTGGAACATGGTCGATTCCTACGTCTTGGAACGGTTCGTATGTGGAGTAATAATATGGAGTCTTTGCAGCGAATTCTGCAGCGCAGGAATCTACCATGCGATAACGTGGATGAATTTTCAATTCGTGACGTCGCAGCAGAACCGAATCTTCATTGCAATCGGCTGGTAATGATTTCCAGCCATCTGGCTTGAATCCATTGAGTGCATCTGCAATATGTGCATCGCTAAATCCATTTGATTTGTAATGAATCATTGTCTCATATTCAAGCGAAGAAGGTCGAATGGCCATGTTTACGAGTTCTGCTTCCATTTGTGCTATGTTTTCAAAACGTTGCAAAAACCAGCGAGTAATTCGTGTAATCTCGTGAACTCTCTCAACGCTCCAACCTCTTCTAAAAGCTTCGAGAAGTGCACCCATTCGTCGATCAGTAGCAATTCTTAACCAGTCGACAAGAACGCTATCTGGAAGTGCTTCATGAGCACGCTCAGCCATGCCCTCTCCTTCAGATTCATCCGCTCGAGTAAGTGGGCGAGGGTAAGGACATCCTTGTTCAAGAGAAGCCCAAGCCTTGAGGAATGCTTCTTCGAAGCATCGACCGATAGCCATTACCTCTCCTGTTGATTTCATCGAAGTGCCTAATGTCCTATCTGCAGTCCTGAATTTGTCAAAAGGCCAGCGTGGAATTTTGACGACAACATAATCCAGTGTTGGCTCAAAGGCAGCAGTTGTTCCTTCTCCAGTGATTGGATTCGGCAATTCATCCAATGTATATCCCACAGCAATCTTTGCCGCCATTCGAGCTATGGGATAGCCTGTTGCTTTCGATGCAAGCGCTGAGGAACGACTCACACGCGGGTTGACTTCAATGACTCGAATCTCGCCTGTAAATTGGTTGAATGCGAATTGTACGTTACAACCACCTTTGATGTTCAATTCCCGAATGAGTGCAAGGGCTTTGTCACGAAGCTCTTGATGATCAGCATCTGAAAAGGATTGGAGTGGTGCAACAACGACGGATTCACCAGTATGTACGCCCATTGGATCAATGTTTTCCATTGTGCAGACGATGGTTGCATTGTCTGCAGTATCTCTCATGACTTCGTATTCAAGTTCCTGCCAACCAAGAATGGATTCTTCGATAAGAACTTGGTTGATTCTTGAATTACGTAGACCGAGGGTTGCGATTTCAACAAGTTGACCCATGTCAAATGCAGTCCCGCCTCCGAGCCCACCAAGAGTGAATGCAGGCCGAATCAATATTGGCCATGATCCAATTTCTTCAGCAGCTTGGATGACTTCTTCCATCGAGTTGCAAGCAATAGCCTGAGAGATTGGAAGATCAATCGACTCACAGACTTGATTGAACAATTCCCGATCTTCTGCTTTATCGATGGCATCAAGGTCGGAGCCAATCAATTCAACACCCAATCGCTCAAGCGTTCCATCATGTGATAATTCGCTTGCAATGTTGAGAGCGGTTTGACCTCCCATGCCTGCAAGGAGCGCATCGGGCTTCTCGATTTCCAAGATCTTTCGAACGGTATCTGGGAGGAGCGGTTCAATGTACACTCGGTCTGCCATTTCTGGATCGTTTTGGATTGTTGCAGGATTCGAATTAACGAGAATGACTTCGTAACCATCTTCTCGCAGGGCTCGAACCGCTTGAGAACCCGAGAAATCAAATTCGGCTGCTTGACCAATCTTAATCGGACCTGAACCAAGTACGAGGATGGTATTGAGATCGTCCCGTCTTGGCATCAAGCATCACCTCGAAGGTGTTCATCAACCATTTCTCTAAATCGGTCGAACAATGGTTCAGCATCATGTGGTCCTGGACAGGCTTCAGGATGGAATTGGACTGTAAAACATGGCCGACCAAGGACATCGAGACCTTCGACTGTCTTGTCGTTGGCATTGATGTAGCGTACTTCAACATCGTATCCGTGTAGGTTTTCGCCTTCGGGTGATGTTGCCCCACTTGGATGTGCAGCTAGCATACCATGTTTGGGGTCTGCGACAGCAAAACCGTGATTTTGAGATGTAATCCACACGCGTCGAGTTTTCAGATCAACAACAGGTTGATTTGCACCACGGTGACCATATCGCATTTTGTACGTCTTCAGCCCAGAAGCAAGCCCCATCAATTGATGTCCTAGACAAATACCCATCACTGGAAGTCCTGATGCAACAGCATTCGCAAGTGTGTATCGAGCAATCGTTGCTTTTCCTGGATGAGCTGGATCACCAGGTCCATTCGAGCAGAACAATGCTTGGATTCCGAATCCATTGAGGGTCTCTAAATCGACGTCAGGTGGGCACCAAAGGACCTCAAAACGTTGGCAAAGGTTTCGCAATATGTTGTATTTTACCCCACAATCCAGTGCTCCGATACGCGGCAAAGGTGTGCCCAAATCGTTTGTTGCACCCGGATTGAGAAGAACAGGTTCATCGATTGAAACAAGGTCAACAAGGTCATCAAGTTCTGGGGAAGTCATGACTTCAAGACGTTTTTTCATCTCAGATTCTTTTTCTTTCGGACCGAAAATACACAAAACGGTACCAAGTTCACGAACTCTTCTTGTTATAGCTCGAGTATCAACATTCTCGATGCCTGGGACGCCATGTGCTTGCAGAAGTTCCGATACGGTTCCGATTGAATCCCGATGGTCGGGGTCTTTCATAGCATGTCTGACAACGACACCTTTTGGCCAAACTGCTCGAGATTCTGACTTTCCACCATGGATTCCATAATTTCCGATAAGTGGGTATGTAAAGGTCAGAATCTGTCCAGCCCAAGATGGATCTGTCAATGATTCCTGGTAACCCATCATTCCTGTTGTGAATACGAGTTCTCCTTCTCCAAAGCCTTCTGCTCCGAAGAGTGTTCCTTCAAATCGGCCACCATCAGCGAGTAACAAGAGGCCTTCGCCGCTCGCTTTTGGTGGAAGATTGGATTTGTTGTATAGTGCATCAGCAGCATCTTTGAATTGCGGTGGATTAGCGACGCCATGATTGAGTCGACCCGGTGCAAATCCGGAGGGCCCGCTACCGTCCATCGACATCAGCGGTATTCGTTATAGGCCATCCATAATGCTTGGGGATAGTTTGTGATGGAATTTCTGTCTAATCTCGAGTATCAGTCACGTCTTTTCCAGTGTTACTCGGATTGATTATCAACTCACCACCATCAAGAGTTCTTTCAACGGATCCGGTACCATACCAACCATCCAAAAAGAGTGCTAAGGCTGCGACCTCAGAGTGGGGTTGATTTCCAACTGCTAGGTTGTATTGGGAAAGCTGAAAAACTTCAGATGGTACTTTAGCTCCTCCTACAATAACCACCAAAGGTCGGTCACGACGGATGGTTGGTGTTGTGCTTCTATACGAAGCTCCGTACATTGTAAGGTGAACAGCAACCCCTGGAGGGTTCCCATCAACCCCGTCACGAACAAATTTCCTTAGCCATGCCATTGGACTCTTGATATGTTCAACAGTCATGTTTCCACCAAATCGCTGGTTAACAGATTCAATGTTCTCAGAAAGACGCTCATCATCATCTCCAGAAAACAAAAACCGACGAGCACCCAATGCTCTGGCTACCAAAGCAAGGTGTGTGGTAATTCTTGGGTCACGACCAAGACGATAACCGAGACGTAAGATTGTGACGTCATGATCGGTCATGTCCATGCCTCCTGTCCTTCGTTCTTGAAATCAGGGGTTCAATCAGTATGCATATTCTCTTCATGCTCTGTTGGAGGAGTGAGCACTATGTCCTCGTTGGCTTCGAGAAAACGCCTCAACCAAAGCAGAAGATATGCATCAACAATCAGGTGTCCTCCAAAGACTGTACCTGCTCCGACCAGGGCAAGTCGAACACCTCTCCACAAGCCAGTGTTCACTTCGAGAGAGTCCGACATGAATGCAGTCACAATAGGCTCTCCAACATAGAGCAGCACCATGATGATCATCACTCCTGAGATGAGTGATGGTACCAATGAACCCATTTCTCTGCCGAAGTCACCAAAAACAGAGTGAAGGAATGCAAGAGCCATCACTGCGAGTGCAACCTGATTAAAATCCAATCCAAAAAATTTGGACACACCTACTTCAAGTTCATCTGATGATGAATTACTGATGAGCAGCCACCAAAACAGGAATGATACTGTGATGATTCCTGCGCCGAGTTTTGCTCGACTCGATAACATGTTGAAGATTGCAGGTTTATCGTAGATGTCCAGCCTCAAAGCGACCCTCTCAGCTAATTCAAGTGAGGCTTCACTAACACCCAATTCAGCCGTAGTGAGGCTCGAATCATTTGTTGAATGGATGGCTTCAGCCTCCGACATGCAAAACCCTTGGGTATGAGGCCTTATCAATCCATCCTTACTGGAATGGGTCATGGCTGATGCATTGGTACCTTTCTCGTTTCGCCACCAATCACCAATTCCAAAGATAATGGGTATCCTCAACGTGACTCCTGATTCCTTTCATGCCTCTTCTCGACAAGAGAATGGAAACGAAGCAATAAGCAATGGATTGAGTATGATCGATGAAGGTGCAACGATTCTTGATATTGGTGGAGAAAGCACGAGGCCGGGTTCGGATGAAGTCTCTATAGAAGAGGAAATTGAACGAGTCTTACCAGTAATTACAGGCTTGCGAGAAGCAAGCAAAACCGTACCTCTTTCAATCGATACTCGAAATCATGAAGTTGCTCGGAAAGCTTTGGATGCTGGTGCGACAATCATCAATGACGTATCCGGCCTAAGAGATGAGAAGATGGTTGAACTCGTCCTTGATAGAAAAGTCCCTGTATGCATCATGCACATGCTTGGTGAACCGAAGACAATGCAAAAGTCACCATCCTATCGTG
The DNA here is from genome assembly GCA_036019775.1 of Thermoplasmatota archaeon. Taxonomy (GTDB): domain Archaea; phylum Thermoplasmatota; class Poseidoniia; order Poseidoniales; family Poseidoniaceae; genus MGIIa-L2. The sequence continues at coordinate 25,755 of JAYXXD010000007.1, read as the reverse complement.
ATGTCGTTAGGGAAGTTTCGAGTGAATTACTCACAACCGCTCAGCAACTCGTTGATGCAGGACATTCACCAGATCATATTTGCTTGGATCCCGGCATAGGCTTTGGAAAGACATTGCAGCATAACATCGATCTATTGAGAGGCTGGGAATCGTTTCGAGGTGAATATGAGTTCCCGATCCTATGGGGAGTTTCCCGCAAATCTATGATTGGCCAATTAACAGGTCATTCATCAACTGATGATCGCTTGTATGGGACACTTGGTGTCGCTGCTTTTGCTCAAAAAGTAGGTATTGATTGGTTACGAGTGCACGACGTGCAAGCACATACTGACTTACTTCAAGTCATGAACAAGTTGGGCTAGGTGATTCCTCCACCGATGAATCCTGCTGCTGCGAACCATGCTCCAAGCATACTGCCGAGGTTTGTAAGTGCTGTAACAAGCAAGACGCGCCCTGCACGATTGGTCCAAAAACCTCCAATTGAGGTTCCTTTGAGGAACAACTGCAAGTCTTCTGCAGTTGGCTCAGAAATCCTAAGTTGAACGTATCCTGCGAACCAACCTGCTGCCAAGGCAGGATTAAGCGACGTGATTGGACTTGCTAAAGCAGCGGTAAGAATCGCCAGAGGATGGCCACGAGCAAGTATGCAACCAATTGCCGCAAAGATTGCGTTAAAGAGCGTCCAAATCGTGAGCATCTTAACGATGTCAACCTCATTATTGTTTAACAAGGCAAATCCAACCAAACCCATTACAATTAGTGGTATTGCAAACGGTACTATTTTTCCGAACATGCCTTTTTTTGGTACGGTTGAAATCTCTTCCAGTTTCGCTGGGTCAAGTGGCGTATATGGCGTAAGTGCTCGCTCAATCCCTTTCAGGTGACCTGCTCCAACAACAACCAGCATTTTATCTTCAGTCTTTGATTGCATAATCTTTTCAGCGATGTAACGGTCACGTTCATCGATAAGTGCTTCTCCAGCCCCTTGTGAGAACGCTTTCAACTCCTCCATCATTGATGAGAGAAGGTCTGAATCTGAAAGCAGATCATCGAGATTAAGATCTTCTTCCTCTTCTTCTTCATCCGCAAACAAAGAAAACAAGAGTCGAAATCGTTCTCTCCACTTCATTTTCCGCCATGCTCTGCGCATTGTCACTTGAATGTCTCTGTCAACCAAAGCAACCTCAAGTCCAGCTTCTTTTGCAGTTTCAACAGCAGCAAGAAGTTCTGCACCTGGTTCTTGGCCTTCATGCAATCCCATTTTTCGCTGTTCAGCACTCAGCATTGCTTGCATGAGAACCATAGGAGCCTTTCCTTCTTTGATGACTCTTCGAAGACCTTCTTTGTCCAATCTTCTTCCTTCAACAAGTGCATCATGACGAGTTTGGCACAATTCAACGCCAACTACTTTCGGTTTGTAAATCTCGATTTGCTCACGTACAGCTTCGACGGACGCAGTTGCTATATGTGCAGTTCCCAAAAGTCGTAGTGTTGGAGAAATATCGATGAAAGGTGAGGAATTGCTCATGCATCCACCTCATTGGAAAAGAGTGATTCTAAACGATGGGAAAATACCTTGAGTATCTCGTCTTGGCAGTCCTCATCGATGATATTCTCTTCAAAACCAAGCGTCGATAATTGAATTTGTCCACCTGCCATGCTCCTATGGCCCCCTGCTTGACCGTTGGGGAATTCGTTGGAAAGAACCAATCCGAGGTGAAGATTATCTCTTCGACTACGAGCCGAAACAAGCACTTTCTGGCGTTGAACACCAAAGACAACGACAATATCTGTTGTAGATGTTGCAAATAAAAAGTCAGCAATTTGGGCAAGATCGTCTCTTCGAACAAGATTACTGATCGGTGCAAGAATGAGTCCATTTTTCTTATTCATCGATGTTAGTGCTTGTCGGAATGATTCCAAAGTCTCAGGCGTACGCAGTGGTGCTTGTATGGACTGAAGCAATTCATCATCGACCCAAGTATTCAACCACATCAATGCTCGCAAATCAACTTGATTGAATGCCCGAGTAAACGAAAGTGTGTCTGTTCGCAAACCAAATGAAAGTGCAGTCGCCAGACGTGGCGTCATCTCCAAGCTCATACTCATCAAGAGATTGGCAATAAGTGAAGATGTTGCGGAATATTCTGGTCGAAGAAAAGCGACATCTGCTGAGACCGCTTTGTCAGATGTGTGGTGATCGATGATGATGTTCGGAACGCAGTCTTTTGGAAGTATGTTGTTTGCACCAGGTTGATGAAAATCAACCGTTATGATGCACTGTGCCTCATTAAGGACATCCTGTAATTCCCAATCAAGAATGATTCGACGCAATGGAATTTCAAGCAGGCGCACCATTGCTTGATTTTGTTGATGTTCGATTAACCCACCATGGTAAATTGTGGGTGTATGGCCAAGATGTGCTACGATTTCATGCATTGCAAGTGCAGATGATAGAGCATCTGGATCAGGATTGTCGTGACAAAAAATTGCAACCTTCGAGTTTTCAGGAAGGTGGCGGATATATGATTCGAGCACGGTTGCTCCAGCATGCCTTTCCCATGATCGAACTTTTTCTTTGAAGGCAGCAGTAATGATGTCCTGGGTATCGATTTCGTCAACCTTGTCGATTTCTTGTGGAGCAGTTTTTTGAGTAAGAATTGGCGCTTCTGGCCATCGTTCACGAAGTGATGTAAGTGTCTCTTCTTCATCAAGCACGTCAGAATCAACAAGAATGACAGCAGTAGGCTTTTGACCAGTATCTGGTAATTCAGAAACGGACAGAGCCTTAGGAAGTGGAAGAATTTCACAATCACCTAGATCTTCAGAAATATCAAGCAATGAAGCTAAACCTATCAGCCGAGTTGGTCTTCTTTCTGAACACCACTTGGCCAAGTTTACGGCAATTGTGCTGGAACCAACGACCAAGAACATTTGATGCTCCTCAGACCGAGTCTGTATGATTCAAATTTGAAGGTTCGTATTCAGAAAGAAATCTGAACGTTTTCTCGCTGAACACCTTCAACAACGAACAATTCTCGACGAACGCATCCTTTCATACCAGCAACAAAGTTCGTTGGAATCATTTGGATGGCTGCATTGAAGTTCGTGGATGAAGCGTTGTAGAACTCGCGACGATCCGCAAGTTGGTTTTCAAGTGCAACGAGTTGGTTTTGGAGGTTGACAAACGACGTGTCTGCTTTGAGATCAGGATACTGTTCTGCCACCATGTTGATACGCGGAAGCATACCTGAAAGGATGCCTTCTGCCGCACCAACTCCCTTGACGTCGCCTTGAGCTAAGCAACCCGCAGCGGTCTGCCGCGCTTGTGCGAATTGTTCAAAAATTTCTCGCTCGTGCTCTGCATATCCCTTTACGATGTTGACAAGATTTGGAATCATATCGTATCGTTGCTTGAGTAATACATCGATATCGGCCCACGATTTGTTTGCATTTTCTTCCAATCGAACCAATCGGTTCCAAGTGCTAAAAAACCAAATGATGAAAATCAGTGCTACAAATCCACCAACGATGAGTGCTATGGTAAGTCCTTCCATGGTCCTGCGCTTATGTCGAACACTTATGAATCTATACCACGCTTTGGGTTGATATGATATGCTGGTTCCAGATGGATGTGTTCATGGACGCCATGACCATGGGAATTGTTTTCATTGGATGTGGCATTATTGGTTTCCTTTTTGCGCCACTCGGTCTCGGCGGAGGTCTGCTCTTTGCACCTTTGCTGCATTATGGATTGAATTGGGAGATTGATGGTGCTCTACTCATTGTATCGCTTGGCCTTTCAGCGACCGTCTCATTTGGTTCGGGATTGCGACATCGAAAAGAAGGTCACATTTCTGATGATTCATTGAAAAAATGTTTGTGGGCAGCAATCCCTGGCGCAATAGTTGGAGTCATCATTGTTGTACTGATACGAGATTCATTCGATCCTCTCTTCAAAGGGCTAAGTTTGGTCTTCATAACTTGGGCGATTATCAAGACTTTACGTTCAAAGACGATTTCAACGGAAGATGCTGTTGAAACGAATATCGTTGCAATGCGGTCTGGTGTGGCATCCGGTGGATTTTTGTCTTCAGTTCTCGGTATCGGTGCAGGAGCGATTTACGTCCCTGTGCTTCGAACTTATGGTAGTCTCGAGTCAAGAACAGCAATAGGTACGAGTTTGCACATCATGATGATTGTTTTACCAATATCCATTCTCACGCATTTCGCTACACTTGACTCAAGCCAAATCGATGTTCTTTCATCGAATTTCCTCCTCATTCTTTGCTTGTTTGTTGTTGTTCCAGTAGCAGCAAACCTTGGCGCTAGGTTCGGGATTGCCAACATTTCGGAACAACGAGTCATGCAACTCTTTGTTGTTGTTCTCTTCATTATCGGGTTGCGATATGTTCTTGATATTTCACAAGAACTCTTCTAAGTCAGCAAGCATCGAAGGCTTCGATCAGGTATTCAGTGATTGGACTTGTCCATGCTAATTCACTAATTCCGTCACGTCCTTGAAGTGCGTAAGCTCGGACTACATCACGAACTCTTACATTGCCATCTGAGGACCGAGCGAGTATTGTTGCTGCTTTTACAGCTTTACCGGTTCCATGTGGGTCATAAACGGTATCAAGCGCTTCCTCGAGGAACCAGTCCGCTTTGCCACCTGGCTCGCCTTCGTATGTTTTCTTGGGTCGCTTTGCACCAAATAGACCTCCTGATTTAGGCTTGCTCTTTGCCTTTGTTTGTGATTTTTTAGGTTGAGATTTCGCCTTTGATTCAGATTTTTTCTTCGGTTTTGATTCACCTTCCGATTTCAATTCCGATTCAAGTTCAGCACGAATTTCTTGTTCAAGTTTTTCTCGAATCGCAGCCTCATTCGTATCAGCTGATGCTTTCGCAGCTCGGGCAACTGCATCGTCTCGCTCATCTTTGAGGGCCTGGATGACGTTCACATAATGACTTGCGACTTCAATAAGGGCAGTTTCCATTGCAGCTTCCATTTGCATTGAAACAACATCAGATGAAGATTCTCTCCACTTTCGCCATTGCAACATGGTATTGTTGTGGATGTCTGAACCACACTTCGGACAAAAACTTCTCTTTGGGGGTTTCAAAACTGGAATCGCTCGCATCGCTTCTGGGTCAATTCCCTCGTGTTCACCACTCGCAACATCGTGAATGTGTGTTGATGCATCCATTCCATGATTCATCGCATCTCTGAACAGCCCATCGGACATGTCCAGTGTACCTGCTTTGATCATATCCCATCCAGAAGTGCCGCGAACGACTGCACGAACTGCTGCATTGGCTGCTGGTGATTGTCCAAATTCGTGTGACTTGAGCGATGATATATCCTCGCTTGCTCCTTCGAAGGCTTGACCGATGTCGAAGTTCTCTCCATCATCAGCCGCTGCTGCAATCCCCATCGTAATTGGGTTCGCGCCTTCTTCAACACGTGCAATCATGTCAAACTTTTCAGCCATAGAGAGATCTTCTCTGTGTCGAATCACTTCTTTGATTTGATTGAGGTCGTGCCCTGTTGAGGTTATCGGGCCTTGGATGGTCAAGTCATGGCCACACGATAGACAGAACTTCGCTGCAGCCTCGACTCCAGCCTCACAAGTTGGGCAAAAAACCCCTGCCATGTCGATGACATGGCCCGACCTCTTTTCAATTCTTAGGGTCAATAGGATGCAAACTTCACGATTCGAGGTTGAGTATGAGGCATGCGTTGAGAAGATTGACAATCGAATCACGTTCAAGTTCCGACAGAATTGTCGGTAAACGTGGTCCACGTTCCGTTCCCATAATGCAGAGGTACAATGCTCTGTAAGCGTGTCTTGGAGACATATCCAGCTCCTTTGCAGTGCTTGAAATCGAAGTTTGAATCGATCCTGAATCCCATTCACATGATTCGAACGATTTGATGAGTTGAGGTAAAAGAATCAAATTGTCTTCGTCCAAAAGAGACACTGCTTTCGGATGAGGTTCAGTAAGAATCGTTATGCGTAATTCCTCTGGGAAATGTCGTGAACCAACCCACGTTCTCATACGGTGTAGGCGATCTACCATCGTTTGTGGAACCATCCCACTTAACCCGAGGGAATCCCAAACATCCTGATCGTTTGACTTCGTTTGAGCAAGCAATGCAAGATGGCGGAACGTAACTGTCGTTGATTCTTCTATCGGATTGATCAGGGAAAGTTCCAGTGCAGTTTTTGCGTCTTCTAAAGCAATTTTTTGTCTTCGACTTAAACCCTCTTTGTCCATTTCTATAGAGAAATCGCGAGAAGTTGTTCGCTCAAATTCATCAGCGAGATTTACAAGTCCCATTCCAGTATCGAACTCGATTGCTTTGTTGGGCTTTGTTGAAGCGACAAGAAAACGAAGAATTTCTGGTGGAACCAGAGAAAGAGCTTCCAGAGGTCCAATGGTGTTTCCAGAGGAAGAAGACATCGCACCTTGGCCTCGTAAGCTTATCCATTCATACGTCAAGTCAACCGGTGCTTCTTTCGAAAACAATTCGACAATTTCTTTGCCCGTATCATACGACCCTCCAGCCGCGCCGTGATCTTTCCCAAACGGTTCCATCGTGACTCCAATCCAAGCCCATTTTGCTGGCCAGTCAATGCGCCATGGGAGTTTCCCTTCCCCCTTCGTTACGTCACTGGTTCCCTGATTTCCCTCAGAGTCAACCCAAGATACAATTGGATCGTTCCAGTCGGTTACACGGATACCATCGATTGAACCTTTTGAGTCAATGGGATTCCAAGGAAACCAATCATCTGGTAGTTCTCGACTTGAGACACGTTCGATAATTTCTCGAATTTTGTCAGCATTGTTGCATGCGATTCGAGCAGTTTGTGCGAATTTCCCTGATGCATATGCATCGTAATTGTCAATGAAGCGAGGACGGACATCGATTTGTTCGAGTGCTTGCTTGAAAGGTTCAAGGAAATGATCAGCATACGATATTCCAGCTGAAAATCGTTGCAAATCAGGACGTCCTTCCTTATCAGGAGGCGGAATTTGTTTGAGTTGGTGGCCAATGTATTGTGCATATGAGTCATCCAAAAAGGAATACACTTTTCGAAGTGGGTCTGCACTATCGATTATGAAAACAAACTCAACATCAAGACCTGCTTTTTCGGCAGCTTTTGCAATCATGTCTCCAGTTAAGATTTCTCGAAGATGACCGATGTGGAACTCACCACTTGGCGTAATTCCGGTCGAGACGATGTGTTTCCCTCCTCGTTCTGAGAGGCGCTGAGCAACAACATCCGACCAGTGCATGGTTTCACCTCAAACTGGTACAGCACGAATTAATCCACGAAGTGGTACATCATCGACTTCATTACGAAGAGTTTTGTTGACAAGAACAAGTGCGAGTACAACTTCTCCACCTGATGCACGGACGGCAGCAATGGTGTTGCTCATCGTTACGCCGCTTGACAAAACATCGTCGATGATGGCCACTTTTTTGCCGCCACCAACCTGTCCGTATTTGTTTGAAAGAGCTCCTGCTCCAGGCTCTCCGTCCACATTTCGATGAATGGCAACTTCAACATCGAGTGCTTGAGCAACTTCATGTGCGAAAGCAATCCCATTGATTGAGATTCCAACAATGGTGTCGATATCTTCGACTTCTTCGAGAACGACATCTGCCATGATATTGCCGATTGCAGTAATTCGCGCGGGGCGCACGCCAATGGTTCTCCAACCGATTCGCACATCCGTTGGTCGTTCGGATGTCGAGTCGGTCAGCAGCCATTGGATTGTATCTTGCGAAAGGGATAATTCATCTGCAATTTGTTGCGAATTAAGTCCATCCTTGCGCAAATTTTTGGCGATGGTTTTCAGCTCCTCAATGCTCAATGTCATGTTATCGTGTAGAGCGAACACGCTTTCCTCCATGAAGGCTTTGCATATTTTTCATCAAAGGCTTGAAGAGAAAGGTGTGTTAGGCTTTGTCATGAGCGACTTCGATTACGAGACACTCCTCAATCGAGCCCGTGACAATATCCCAGAGGACATTTCCTCCCGTGCACGATGGAGATTGCCGGAACCTCAGATTCTAATTGAAGGTTCAAACACCATCCTTCGAAACTTCACAGAAGTTGTTGGAATGATGGATCGTGACGATAACCATGTGTACCAGTACATTCTCAATGAATTAGGAACATCAGGTTCTCGAGACGGTCCACGTGCACGATTTAAGGGGCGAATTCCTCCAAAACGTCTGAAGAAAGCAATCGTAGGATACGTTAACACTTACATCAAATGCAGTCAATGTTCTGCCCCAGATACTCACTTCATTAAGCAAGATCGGACCACTCTCCTGAAGTGCCAAGCTTGTGGTGCAACCCGACCAGTTAAACTCTGATCATTCATCGAACCGCATCAATAAATCGGAATCGATTGTACCTTGTTTGAGATGTTCGATGAATGATTTGACATCAAAATCGGAATTTAATCGGTACCACGTCCCTTCGGGGTAGACCACACAAGCGATTCCATTCTCGCAAAAATCCAAGCATCCTGATTTTTGGATGCGAATGTTCTCAAGGCCATGTTCTCGGGCAGCAGCTTTGATTGTGGTAAGTAGTTCCAAACTTCCTCTTTTTTTGCATGAGGGTCGAGTTGCTGCATCTGGCCGTTCATGCCCGCAGATGAACACATGGCCTCCATATCCTGGCGCTTCTCGTCCTTTGGGGTCGGTTGGCATCTTTTAGTCCTCGAGCGCATTGATTGATTCTGCAACATTTGTGTCAAGGTCCGTGACTTTGCCTTGATCGTGGGTAATGAGTTCTACAACGACATAACCCCACCCAAAATGAATGTCGGCATGATGATTCTTGTCTTCACAAATGATGCTAATTTCATCAACAAATTCTTTTGCATCTGCAAAGTTTTCAAAGACAAACTCACGCATCAGATGATCTTCTTGAATCGACCATCCACGAGGGAGCTCCATATTCTCAACCCCAAAGATGTGCGTCGTCGTTTCCTGTCGTTTCTTTCTCGACCTTTTCATGGAGGGTTGAACGACGCTTCATGTCTTCTCGCTCAAAGGCGAGAAGTTCTTTGTCATCGATGTAAGCAGGTCTTGTGTGGGCGATAAGGACAATTTGAACAACGGTGTCACGAGCAATGAATCGTTGAACACCATCCTCGTCAAGAATTTCCAAACTTGTCTTTCCTGATGAGATTAGCCTTCCTCGAACCCAAGGATCCGAATCTGGGAGAAGGGCTCGAGCATCGATGAGAATCTCAATTAAATCATCTCTCCGCAACCCGTTTCTTCGTTCGAGGAGGTCACCACTGTGTACGCTTTGGAGTTTGTTCAGTGATGGGGAACCCAAATCTTTCCACAATCCAACAGCCCAGTCTGGAAGGTCAACCTTGCTTGATTTCTTCGCCATACATTCCTCTGGTTGGCGACCCTACATAACGATGTGCAATTTCTTTGTTCCAGCCTCGATTAGGGTGATGGGTTCTTGAAGTGTTGGCGCTCCGCTTGAATCGGGGTTCAGATGAAAGTTACCTGGAGGCAGTTGCCGACGGTCTTGTTCGAGGACGAGGTTCTCGACAAAGCGTTCTCTCGTGCTCGTAAGGCTGCTGACCGAGTTGAGGATTCAAATCGGGTTTTTCGAACACGAAAGCAACTGACACGAATGGTGCAGACAGCAGCAGATATCATTCATACAATATTTACTGAAACTGTACGCACGTGGCCTTCGCTCGACCAATCTCCTCAATTTGATGTGGCTATGATTGAAGCATGTGTGGGTACTGACGATTATCGACACCATTTGTCCATGCTGCAATGGGGTGCGTCACAAGTTCAACGCATTGCAGCACAGAACAATCGGAAGATTGTACGAACTGCCCGAATTGAATTGATGCACGAAGCACGGCGGGAAGCGTATGGTCGAATAGGTTCCATCATGGGACGTGTAGGTCCCTCTCTAAAGTGGTTGAACGAATCGCGAGAGATTCTCAAAGCTCTTCCTCAAATCGATAACAGCTTGCCAGTTATTGTGGTCTGTGGGGCTCCGAACGTTGGTAAATCCGCATTCATTAGCGCCCTCTCTTCTGGAAATATGGAAGTGAATCACTATCCGTTTACAACAAAGCAAATTCACATTGGTCATTTTACGCATCGTCGTTTGCAACACCAGATGGTGGATACACCTGGCTTACTTGACAGGCCAATGGACGAGAGAAATTCGATTGAACTCCAAGCCATTGCTGCATTGGAACATGTTGGTAGTTTGGTCTTGTTTTTGATTGATCGTACAGAAAGTTGCGGAATGTCATGGGAAGATCAAATGAGTTTGTTGGACGATGTTGAACGCCTCTTACCAGGCACTGAATTGTTGGTTGTGAGTTCCAAAGCAGATGCTCTCAAGCCCATTCCAGAGGATTGGGAACTTGTGAAAGAATCCGAAGAGAGGTGGCGTGAACACGGTTCACAAGGAGAACCAAAATTACCTCTTCTTTATGATGACGAAGGGCGCCCTACAATGAGCGCTTTGGAGAATGTAGGATTGGATGCATTGCGTTTGGAGGTTGTTCGAAAAGTCAAACAATCTCAAGTCATAGATCCGTTAACATTGCCAGAGGGTTGGCATCGTTCAGATTGAGTTCACATCAATCTAGCAAGAACCGGTAGGATGGTCAAAAAGGCGAAGATGCCGAAGAAAACGAGCATCCAAACACGCATCCGTTCCTTATTTTTCTCGTCTTTTTCGTATTTTTTGATGCAATCTTCATCCTTACAAACACGCTCCTCAGCCTTTGCAGAAATGTCAATTCCACAAACTCGACAATGTTTGTGAGAAGGGATATGTGCTAACGCCTTGGATCGTTTTGGCATGTTTTTGACTTTCTTCTTAACGGCTGATGCATCGACCATAGAATCACTCCGGTTGAACCAAGGTTCCCTCAAACGGGCGTCCTTCCAATGCATCTTCAATACGACGGATGTCTCGTCCATCGAGAACACCGATTCTCAATCCACAATCGATGGCCCAGTTGACGGCGATTGGATCGACGGCTGCACTCTCGCCAGGACCTAGCGCTTTCTTACCAGTTATTTTTTGGAGTTCTGTAAGTGTGAGAGTTTCAATAGGTTCAGCATCATCGTTTTTTCGGGGATCTGCTGAGTAAACGTGAGATACATTGGTTGCAATAATTACGTGAGCAGCACCAGCATCTCTTGCAAAAGCAACGCTTACTGCATCGGTAGTGTGGCCCGGTTTTGTTCCACCCATAACCACAATGTTGAAGCTTTCAAACAACTCAGCAGCGTCATTGGTTGTTGTTGGTACAACGTCGGAAACATTGCACCCTATTTCTGCGAGCATGGTTTGCAATACTGTTGCATTCAAGCGTGTTGCAGCAATACCAATCTCATCGAGTTTATACCGGTCTGATATAAGGTGTTCAGCTAATTGAATCCCATCACGGGCTGGTTTTCCTCCTCCAACCACAAGGCCTATTTTCCGACCGTTACCTTCGAGGTGAACGATTGTTTGTCGAAGTTGGCCAAGCCATGTTTTGACATCATGGTCGCCATAGAGGAGTGAGCCGCCGAGTGCAACGATAGCAGGTGCGACCATGGAAACGCCTCGGCAAGGCGTTTCTTATGGCTTGTCCTATCAAATCCAAGGCGAGGGTTGAAAACCCTCGATTCGACCCCAAAGGATAGGGGGTCTAGAGGTGTCAGACGATGGTGAACTCGCAACCCGACGACTTCGCCTCAAACTTGCCCTGGAAGATCTTCGCGAAATGAAGGGTTTTGGCACTGAGCTGGTTACTGTTATCATTCCGCCGGATAGGCAAATCAGTGACGCTCGCTCCCTGCTTCAGAATGAACACGGTCAAGCAGCGAACATTAAATCCAAATCCACTCGGAAAAATGTACAGGGTGCTATTGAATCTGCTCTTTCATCTCTTTCTCGATTCAAAACTGCTGGAGAGCGTGGAATCGCTTTGTTTACTGGAGCAATCATCGTTGGCAACAACAAAACTCGGCAAACGACAGTTGTCATCGACGATCCTCCTCAAGAGTTGCTTTCCTTTCGGTATCGTTGCGATTCAACGTTTGAATTGACTCAACTAGAGGATATGCTTGTCGACAAGCGTTCCTACGGTTTGTTTGTTATTGACCGTTCGGAGGCAGCATACGGCATAGCATCAGGAAAGAGAATTCATGTCCAAGAGCACCTGGTCTCCAACATTATGGGGAAACACCGCCAAGGTGGTCAATCAGCACAACGTTTTGAACGATTGATTGAGGAAGCAGCTCACAATTTCTTCAAACGGGCTACTGAACATGCCTGCTCCTATTGGTTGCCCAACCTTGAGAACATACAGGCAATCATTATTGGAGGGCCAGGGGCGACCAAGGACTACGTTGTGCGCAACGATTACTTCCATCACGAAATTGCCAAGAAAATAGCAAAGACACACTTCGATGTAGGCTATTCGAATGAATCTGGCGTGCGTGAACTTGTTGACAATGCAGGTGCTTTGATGGGTGAAATTGAACTGGATGCAGAGCGGCAAGTCATGAACCGATTTCTGGCTGAATTGATCAAACCACAACCAAGAGCAACATACGGTGAGATGATGCTACGTCAAGCACTTGAACAAGGGGCGGTCGATACACTTCTCATTTCGGAAAGTATGCGGAAGAATTCTGTGGAGATAGAATGTGGTGCTTGTGGGCATAATTGGACTGCCTCACTTTCACGAACTGAGGAACTTCCGAGGTGTCCTTCCTGTGATGCAAGTAACGACTCACATACTGAGATGTCCAATATTTCATTGATCGATGTTCTCAGTGAATTAGCAGTCAAATCAAAAAGTGAAATCGCATTTATTTCAATCGATACAGAAGAAGGGGCTCAACTTGCGCATGGGTTTGGTGGTCTTGCTGCGATTCTCCGATATCCAATAATGTGAGGTGTTGAATTGAAATTACTCCAATCCATAATCACGCCACATCTCGAAAGTTTGCTTTCCAATAAAGGTGTCGGCAAAGAGCGATGGGAGTCGATGCTTCAGCCAAGTCGAGAGTCAAGTCAAGGTGATTTGACATTGCCCTGTTTTCCGTTCGCCTCGATACTGAAAATGGCTCCAACAGCGATTGCTGATGAACTCGCAGCCTCCTTTCCAAGCATTGATGCTTTACTTAGTGTCACTTCTGTCAACGGATATTTGAATTTCAAAGCCAATCCACAATGGTTGGCAAATGTCGTTCTTTCCAATGAAATCTATGTCGGTTCAGCGTTGACGAATTCAGGAAAAACAGGTGATAAAGTGCTCATTGAACACACATCTGCAAATCCGAATGGACCGTTTCATGTCGGACGCGCTCGAAATGCTATTCTGGGAGATACGCTCGTTCGTTTGCATCGCCTCCACGGAGATGATGTACGTGCAGAGTACTATGTTGATGATATGGGCAAACAGGTAGGTGTCCTTGCATGGGCGCTTGAGAATCTTGAGGAGGTTGAAGTAAACGCACTTCTCTCTGAACGAGAACCGCCTTCCAAACGATGGCTGGAAAAAGCGGATCACCAACGTGTTCGATGGTATCAAGCTGCTCAAATCTTGCGAAAAGATGCCGATGATGGAAGGAAAGCGGAAATTGAACAGGAAATTGGATCATTGGTTCATGCAAGCGAGCATGGTGATGTCGGCGTTTTGGAATCCTTTGAATCCGCATACACGCCTGTTCTTGATGGAATGCTTGCTACACTTTCCCGTCTTGGAATATCCTATGATACGTTCACAAAAGAATCAACATTTGTTGTTGATGGAACTGTTGCCAAACTTATGGAACAGCTTGATGGCCTGGACATTGCAGGTACTGCGGATAATGGTGCAGGATACCTCGATCTTGGTCAACGAGGTCTCAAAGGGAAGACTGAATTCTTCTATAGAAGAGGAGATGGCTCAAGTCTTTACGCAACTCGGGATGTTGCCTATCATATGTGGAAATGGAAGCAATCTACTCGTCTTGTCAACGTCCTTGGAGAAGACCACAAACTGCAAGCAAAGCAAGTTGGACTTACCTTAGAAGAACTTGGGCAAGAGCGACCTGAAGTGTTGTTCTATTCGTTCATCAAACTTCCAGAAGGCAAGATGAGCACAAGACAAGGCAATGTTGTCTTCATGGATGACCTTTTGGAGGAGGCGCATGCTCAAGCCTCTGCAGTTGTGCGTGAATTACGACCCGAATACGATGAGCAAAAAGTCGCATCCATTGCAGAAGCCGTTGGTACGGCAGCGGTTCGATTTAACATTATCAAGGTCAGTCCAGAAAAAGGATTTACCTTCCGATGGGAAGAAGCCCTTGCCTTTGAGGCAGGTTCTGCTCCGTTCATCATGTACGCTCATACTCGTGCTTGTTCGATTGCGAAACGTGCTCATTCGTTGGCTGCAACCTCCATCGAGACACCTTCCATTGATGCGATGCCTGAAGGTTTGATCGAATTATTACGATTAATGTGCATCCATAACGATGTGCTTGAGCGTTCGGTTCGTGAACAAAAAGCACATCTCTTTGCGTTACACATGTTGGACCTCGCAAATGCATACAATGGATTCTATCGGGATTGTCCAGTTGTTCAACAAAATGAAGTTGATGGATTTGCTTTTGCAATAAGCGAAATGGCTCGGAAACTTATGCGAACTGGACTTGAAGGATTGGGGATTATTCCAATCGAAGAGATGTGATTATTCAGTCGAATGATGCGTTGAATCATAGATTGTTTGGGTTACTGTATCTGGATGTTCATCAATCGATGCGAGGACATCAGCTCCAATCGTGCGCAATTCATTGTATGCTTCTTCAATCTCTTTGACTTGTTTCAAAAATCTGAGAGGAGGCCAACCACAATCAATGATTTCAGGATCAACTGTACTTTGCTCAATCCAGGCAGAGCATTGAGATCCATAACACAAGGCTGAGAGATGTTCAAGGTCAACCCAGAAGGTTCTTCGTTGGCAAACAGGGCAAATCTTCCCTTCAAGTTTGGTCAGAACGGTCATTCCGTCTTCACCCACAACATCAACATCCCAAGCGATTATGGTTGCTTGTTCAAGATTCATTTGCTCACTCTTTCCAAGGAAAGTTTTCATGACTTCCCAAGCGATTTGTTCGGTGCTGAAACATCCCATGCCAATAGCGGTTCCATCTGCTTCAAGAACCGAAGGAACATAGACTCGGCTTGGAGAATCCATGGAAGGTCTTAGGGGCTAAGCCCTTTGAATCCTCCCATTTGAGATGAGGTAAATCAACGATTCCAAGTGTATTCGATGAAAGGCAATCCACCTGGGTGAGGAAGTGGCGCTTCTGGTTTTTCGATTCGTATGAATACAGTTTCAACGTTTTCAGAAGTTTGAATTAATTCACAAATACGTTGTGCCATCGATTCCAACAAACGAATCGGCTTGGAATTGAGCACAACAGCATCGATGGCTTGTTGGAGTTGTGCATAATCGACAGTGGTAGCAATGTCTCCATCTTCAATTGTACTGGAAAGATCGACTCTGACTGAAATGTTGAACGGTTGAGATGCTTGATGCTCTTCATCGTAGAATCCGTGCACACCATGAACAAGGTAGTCATTCAAGCCAACTGAGATGGGCATGCCAGTCACTCCTCATCGCGTTCATGAACCCAAATGAGGTGATACCCAAATTGGGTCTTTATCGGTGATGAGACCGTCTTGAGAGGGGTGCTCCAGACAGCTTCCTCAAATTCACGAACCATGTTTCCTTTGCGAAACCATCCGAGGTCTCCTCCTCGTTGAGAGGATGGGCAAGTGGATTTCTTTCGAGCGAGTTTTTCAAAATCCTTGAGTTTGCCAATCTTTTCTGAGATTTGCACCGCTTCCGATTTGGAAGCAACCAAAATGTGCGATGCATGTGCGCTTGGTTTTACCATGGTCTGTCCACTCACGTCGCCTTCTTGAACTCAACGCTTACTCAAAAACGGGCCAAGCGAGGTGGCGGATGTACGTTCCGTAGGCAATAACAGACACTCCCAACGATTCCTCATTGAATCTATCCATGGTGTCTGCATAGGTATGATATTCCCAAGAACCGGACCCATAACACACCAATGCGTTACCAGTAACACCGTCTGGAAGATCATAGACAAACGGACCATGGTCTGAGTTGTAAGGCATTCCATCGGGTTCACCTTGTGCGCCCTGATACAACCCGGTAGAAACTGAATATTTTGGGAAAAGATCAGGTCGTTCGTCCTCGAGAACATCGAGAATATCTTCCATCGCATGGATGTCTTTTTCTGAATTGGAAAAGAACCGAAGACTGTTTCCTCGGTTGGCGGTGTCGATGTCGACATGGTTCATGTCAAGATTGATGTAGAGACGGAGATTTCGGGCGAGTTCATTCCCATTAGCACCCACATATGCTTTGCTGCCCCACAGACCCTCCTCTTCGCCTCCCCAGGTGCAAAATCGGAGTGTATATTCAGGCGTTCCACTCTGGTTGGCGATAAGGGCTATCTGACGAGCCATTTCGAGAACACTTGCAGTTCCAGACGAATCGTCGACTGCACCTTGCGCATGATAGACCGTATCGTGATGCGCTCCAACAATGATGAGGTCCTCACTCTTTCCATAGAGTGTTCCACAAGGTACACTTACTGAGAGGTCACCTGCATTGTCAACGTCAGAAAACAGACGCAAAAACGCACCCTGTGAGGCCAATTCAAGCATTTGATTTCCAGTATTGTTGGATACTGCAATGAACGGAATATTTTCGGGAATCGAACCACTGTTTGCTGCCTTCATATCATCAACGCGAATTGATTTGAATATCGGGATGCAATCGTCTGCGACAATTTGTCCACAGTTTGATTGATTGTTGATGCGTAAGATGGCAGCCAATCCATTCTCCGCAGCTTTGATGTAGATTCCCGTGTTTCCATCAATACTGTTACCTCCACGTACAATTCCAACTTTTCCGGATGCATCTGTCCAGAGCGCATCGATGGTTCCATCATCGAGATCAATCAGTTCCATTTCTTGACCAAACTGGATATCAGCAGAACCAGAATATCCCTGAAGGACAAAGTCGGTTCGATGCTCAAATGTGGTTATCTGGCCACCGATGCCGCTGTTGCAAGATGCACCTGTGACGGGCCCGCCAAAAATTCCTCCCGCCGGAGGTATACACATGGAAAGAATCGGTGCGCTATTGATAGCAAACATTGGAACTGGGTACGTGTTTAATTGAGGCGAGTACCCCATTTCAGTTAGATTATCGAGAATCATCTGTGCAGCAGCAGCCTCTTCGGGACTTCCTGACATCCTACCTTCCCATTCAGGGTGGCCAAGATTGACCAATTCCTGAGCATACCAACGCGTTTGGTTTGCATCAAACCCAATTGGCTCGTAAATCGGTTCATCTTCGCCAAATCCGAGAATGGAGGGATTGAAAACCACGACCATTAAGAGAAGAACCGCAGCAACAGATCCTGTAACTTGAGCGACGTTGAACTGGCCAACAACATTTCTCGTCCACACTGAAGAACTTAATTCAATGACTTTGCTCTCCTCAGAAGTATTGAGTCGCTCAATCAGTTCTGCTTTTTTCCCAGACTTTGAGAGTCCGCGTTCTTCGAGCATCAATTTCAGTTCGTTAACCGTCAACGAATCGAGCGAACTGTCAATGCTCATGGTTACAAACAAACGGCTTGGTCATTTGAACCCGTTGGCTCAATGCATCTCATTCATCGAGTTCTTCACCCGTCCATCGTTTCCCGATGTTGTGCTTAAGTCCTATCTGGTCGAGGATTCGTGCAATGACGAAATCAACCATGTCATCAATTGATGTTGGATGATTGTAGAAACCCGGCGAGGCGGGAATGACGACAGTGCCCCAGCCAGAAAGTTTGGCCATGTTTTCGAGATGCACGGTAGCATACGGGGCTTCACGAGGTACAATGATCAACGTCCGTCGTTCTTTCATAGCGACAATACCTGAACGTGTGATGAGGTTGTCTCCGATTCCTGCTGCAAGTTTTCCAAGTGTTGTACCAGAACACGGACAGATAACGACAGCATCGATTGGTGCAGAACCGGAAGCAGATTTCGCCCCTATATTGGCTTGTTCTTCGAGAATTGCATCCGTTTGATCGGCAAGCTCTTCAGGTGTTGTATCGCACTCATGCTTGAGTGTAATCCGTCCCGAATCACTAACGACAAGCCGAATTTTGACTCCCAGGTCGTTCAGGGCGTGTGCAAGGCGTACGCCATAGATAGCTCCACTGGCGCCAGATATGCCAAGAACAACTTCGCCCATGGTTTAATTCGGAATCGTTCTCATATATGCACTTGTTTGTTTCCTCATGCTAATTTTCGATCCAATACAACTTCGCATGTATTCATTAATGCATCTTTGAGTGCACCTTCAGTTATCGTGTAAGCTAATTTATTGAGGGACGTTGTTGTCGATTCTTCGAGTCCACATCCAGCAAGATTTTCGACTCTCCCTTTGGGTGTGTCATAATTGATCGTGAATCCATGCCGACTGACCCATCGAAGGAACGAAAGGCCAATGCTGCAAATTTTCTTACCATCTACCCAGACACCTTGCATTCGCTCATCCCGATATCCGCGTATACCAAGAGTCTCTAAAGCAGCAATTACCCACGATTCGATCTTGGAAATAATATCGGTCACGGATTTTTCATCCTCTTTGTTCCAATGGATGATGGGATACACGACCAATTGGCCCGGTCCATGCCATGTTAATCCTCCTCCACGGTCGACCGGATGGCTCCTGTAGTCGGAAGGTGGTTGAATTCCATCGTTGCGGGCTCGAGGCCCAACCGTTACAATTTCTGGATGTTCTAAAAAGAGGATTGTGTCTGGAATTTCATCACTGATTCGTTGTTGTTGTAACGTTGACATTAACTCCAATGCATCGGTGTATTCCACGATGCCCAAAATTCGAATGTTAACGGATGGCATGCTCGATCCTCAATATTGTCCAGATGAACCAAATCCACCCTCGCCTCGTTCTGTTGAGTCCAAATCATTGAGCGCAACTTCCTGGATGTGAACCAAAGGTACTGGTGCAAACAACATTTGAGCAACCCTCTCTCCTTTACCGACAGTGAAAGAATCTCCTTCTCCGATCCACGTGGCGAGTACTTTGAGTTCACCACGATAATCAGAATCGATTGTCCCAACACCGTTTGGCAGAATCATGCCTTTTTTGCCAAGTGAAGATCGGCATCGAATCTGTCCTTCCCATCCCTCAGGTATTGCACAAGCAAGCCCAGTAGGAATCATGACCGATGCACCTTTCTTCACCGTCGTTTCTTCGAGTGCATACAAATCCCATCCTGCAGCTTGTGCACTTCCTTGAGTTGGAAGACACGCTTCATCATGCAGTTTGGCAAACTTGACTTGAATCTCATTTCGCATGGTTTTGCCTCTTCTCGGTGGTTCATGGAGTCTTTGTTTTTACTCCAGTGGAAATGAGGGTATATTCCGGGGAAAAAATATCACAATATTTTTTTCAAAAATCGGTACTTATACAAATCGGTCCTAAAAACCAAAAATCCTTCGCAGTCCCTCGTTGAAACCACCTTACAAAACACGACTTTATCTGTTGAAAGCATGCACATATTTATGTGCCATCTCGGATGGAGGACAAACTCCAGCGCATTGGTGGAAGGTGACAATATGGTAATCGAGCACAACCGAAAAGATGACGGAATTGAAATTGATTTATCGCGCGAACACATTGAGCCAATGCTCCAAGAAAACTTGGATCGTTTTGTTTTGTTCCCAATTGAGCATGATGATATTTGGGCCATGTACAAGCAACATGCAGCCTCGTTCTGGACTGCAGAAGAAATTGACCTTGCTGAAGATATGAAAGACTGGGAACAACTCAACAAGGATGAACAACATTTCCTTAAGCACGTTCTTGCATTCTTTGCTGCGAGTGATGGTATCGTCAACGAAAATCTTGTTGTGAATTTTTCGAACGAAGTTTGTTGGGCAGAAGCTCGAGCATTCTATGGTTTCCAAATCATGATGGAAAACATTCATGCAGAGACCTACTCACTTCTCATTGACACTTACATCAAAGATTCGAATGAAAAGAATCATCTTTTCAAGGCTCTAGAAACTGTACCTTCTGTTAAGCGGAAAGGCGATTGGGCGCTTCGATGGCTATCACGAAAGAGAGGTTCGTTTGCTGAGCGATTGGTTGCTTTCGCAGCTGTTGAAGGCATCTTCTTTTCTGGTTCGTTCTGTGCGATCTTCTGGCTCAAGAAGCGTGGTCTCATGCCAGGGCTCACCTTCTCAAATGAATTGATCAGTCGAGATGAAGGATTGCATTGTGATTTTGCCTGTTTGTTGCACAGCAAACTCGAGCGACCTACGCCTGAGAATGTCATCCATCGTATTGTGGCTGAAGCAGTTGAAATCGAAATTGAGTTTGTCACAAGCGCACTTCCGGTAAATCTCATTGGAATGAATGAGGATCTTATGAAGCAATACATTCAGTTTGTTGCCGATCGACTTTTGATCTCACTTGGAGCATCAAAATTGTACGATGTTGGTAACCCATTCCCATGGATGGAAATGATTTCCATGCAAGGAAAGACCAACTTCTTTGAGAAGCGAGTTGGTGAATACCAGAAGTCCGGTGTCATGGACGGAGCTTCCCTCGGAAGTGTCCAACAGCGGTTTTCTATGGACGAAGACTTTTGAACCGACCGCGAACAAAGGGAGATACGCACGCACCGAAACAAGCAGGAGATGAGGCAAAATGACCATGCAAGTTGTAAACAGAAAAGGCGAAAGAGAAGACGTGCGTTTCGATGCGATTTTGGACAAACTGCGACGTTTGTCAGAAGGGCTCGATCCAAATTGGGTCGATCCTGCAAATCTCACAAAATTGACCATCGAAGGACTCTACGATGGTGTAACAACTCGCGAACTGGATCAACTCGCTGCCGAAACCGCTGCCTCATTGGTTTCGCATCACCCTGATTACAGTAAGCTCGCTGCTCGAATTTGTGTTGATGATTTGCATCGATCTACGAAGGAAGTCTTCACCGATGTTATCACTGATTTGCGAGAATACATTGATCCTGAATCAAAGAAACATGCACCTCTTATCTCAGAGGAAGTCTATGACATCATTATGGCGAACGCTGAGGTACTGAACAATCACATTGATTACAACCGAGATTTCAATTACGATTATTTTGGTTTCAAGACCCTTGAGCGCTCCTATCTTCTCCGACTCGATGGAGAGGTTGCAGAGCGACCACAACACATGTTGATGCGCGTTGCAGTTGGCATTCACCACGGTAATATTGAGAAGGCATTGCAGACCTATGATTTGATGTCAAACGGTTACTTTACTCATGCTACGCCTACGCTCTTCAACTCCGGAACGCCAATGCCACAAATGTCATCTTGTTTCCTCTTAACCATGCAAGATGATTCACTCCATGGAATCTATGACACCCTCAAGCAGTGTGCATTGATTTCAAAGTCGGCCGGTGGAATTGGATTATCTATCCATCACATTCGTGCAAAGGGATCTTACATCAAAGGGACCAATGGAACTTCGAATGGAATCGTTCCAATGCTCCGTGTCTTCAATGACACAGCTCGGTACGTTGACCAAGGTGGTGGCAAGCGAAAGGGTTCAATCGCCATTTATCTCGAACCATGGCATCCTGACTTGATTGAGTTCCTTGACCTTCGGAAGAACCATGGTAAAGAGGAAATGCGCGCCCGTGATTTGTTCTACGCTCTATGGACGCCTGATTTGTTTATGCAGCGTGTCGAAGCCAACGCAGACTGGTCTTTCTTCTGTCCAAACGAATGTCCAGGATTGCAGGATGCATATGGGGAGGAGTTCAAGCAACTCTACGAATCCTACGAAGCTCAAGGCTTGGCCCGAAAAACTGTCCCTGCGCGGGAAGTCTGGGACAAGGTCGTCGAGGCTCAAATCGAGACAGGAACTCCGTACATGCTTTACAAAGATGCTGCCAATCTGAAATCCAACCAGAAGAATTTGGGAACCATACGATCATCCAACCTTTGTACGGAGATTATGGAATACACTTCTGCTGATGAAGTTGCAGTATGCAACCTTGCATCGATTGCTCTACCGAAGTACGTTGAGAACGGTTCATTCAATCATGATCTTCTTTACGATGTTACGTATCATGCTACGGGTAATCTCAATCGAGTCATCGACGTGAACTATTACCCTGTTGAAGAAGCTCGTAACTCCAACATGCGCCACCGCCCAATCGGTCTTGGTGTCCAAGGACTCGCAGATACATTTGCTATGCTTGGAATGGCATTCGACAGTCCTGAAGCACGAGCACTCAACAAGGAGATTTTCGAGACAATTTACTTTGCTGCTTGCACTGCCTCCAAAGATGCAGCTATTGCAGAAGGAGCGTATTCCACCTTCGAAGGATCACCAGCATCACAAGGAATTTTACAATTCGACCTCTGGGGAATGAACGAGCATTCAGGTCGTTGGGACTGGGATTCATTGAAGGCAGAGATTGTCGAGAATGGAATGCGAAACTCACTCCTACTTGCTCCTATGCCGACAGCGTCGACATCGCAAATTTTGGGGAACAACGAATGCTTTGAGGCGTTTACTTCCAATCTCTACGTCCGACGAACGCTCTCTGGAGAATTCATCGTTCTGAACAAGCACTTGGTCAACGACCTTATTGCTGCAGGACTTTGGAGTATGGCGCTGAAGGATGAAATTCTACGACACAAGGGTTCAATTCAAGCCATTGAAGGAATCCCTGACAACATTAAGGCGTTGTACAAAACAACTTGGGAAATCAAGCAAAAGCACGTCATCGATATGGCCGCAGACCGTGGTGCCTACATCGATCAAAGCCAATCGATGAACATACACATGATTGATGCTAATGCTGCAAAGGTCAGTTCAATGCACTTCTATGGCTGGAAATCTGGCCTCAAGACTGGCATGTATTACTTGAGAACCAAGGCTGCGGCCGATGCAATCCAATTCACTGTTGAGAGCAAGGCAAAGAATGATCCAACTGTGAATGGACTCGCAGAACGTGCTGAACTGACCAGTATGGAAGAAATTGCTTGCAGCCTCGACAGCCCTGATGATTGTTTGAGCTGTGGTGCTTGATTTCACTTAGCTCTATGGTAGGAAACGCACAGTCGCTCAGCTATCGTCTCTGCTATCTCTTCCTTTTCATCATCATCATGTGTCATGAAGTAGTTCAGATAGTATTTCCAGGCTTTGCCTGATGCGTCTCTCCCATGAAGGAAATAGAAAGAATTTCGATTGCCCCCTTCCATGGTTTTGGTTACTTGTGAGAGATGCTCTGCATCCGTAATTCTGCGAACTTTCTTTCTCCACTGAAGGCTGATAAGCTTGAGTTTGGCTCGGTATTCGATGGCATTTGATTGAACATTGATTTGGAATTCATGATCTGAGAGCAAATTAAACAAAAAGAACAAACAAAACGCACTAGGTATGGCGAAGATTGTTGCCGCAAACGTCCATACGAACCATTCTGAATTGCCTTGCTGAAAGAGAGACAATGCAGCGTAAGAAGACAGGGAGATAAACAGCATGAAACCAGCAAGAAATACCCCTATGAACAAACTCCCTCCAATCATTGAGCCAATGGAATTTCCATTCTTCACGAAGTATTCCTGTGGAAGTTTGACCTCTGATTGAGGTCTTTGTGTCTCGGCAGGCGGGGTCTCTTTCTCAGTATTCCAGAACGGCTTGTCCATTACAATCACTTAATCTCCTAGTCCAATTCCTGTTCCTTGTTTCTATGTTCGTCCTGCCACATGACTCGCTTTTTCTGACCAAGATTATTGAAAGGTACACCAATTGCGTTGGCAAGTTGTTGTGAAATTCGTAGACCTTCTTCTTCAGAAAGATCTTTGACGGACACTGTATAATCAAGAATCCATTGTTTTGAGGATTGAGTGAATCCTTTAATCAGGTATTCATCCGTTCGTATTCTTGCGCCTGTTTCTGTTGTTTGAATGGAATAGCTATGCTCAACTTCACGTGCTTGGGAAAGTGGATATTCACGAACGTTCCAAATGTGATTGATGACGCTCATAACTGCGTCTGCTCGTATTGAATTTTTATTGACAACAACTTGAACCCTGTGAGATGAGTGAAGGGAGAGGAGTTCACGAGTCGTTCCCAATCCAGCAAAGAGGATTAAAAGGCTACAAAGGATGCCGAAGCATCCTAGTGCCAAACCATTGATGAACAATGCCTCTGCAGAGGTATTGAAAAGAAAGGCTCCAACTCCGAAAAGAACGAGTGCTAGAGTGCCTAACTTTGCTGTCCCAATTCGTTTGTTTTGTCCAGATGCCTCAAAGGTATGGAGATAATCTGTAGGTTCAGGTAGTGCATGTTGGACGGGTTGCAACCCTTCAGGACTTGAAGAAAGGTTTCCAAGTTCCCAAAATGGCTCGTCCATAGTCTTCCATCAGGAGAATTCAATTTGACAGTTTCTCCTACAACGACAGTTTCGGATGAAGAATTGATTACATTGAGTGAATCGCATGACCGAGTGTTGCTAGCACACCTTCATGGGTCATCTCTGTCATTGTTGGATGAGCATGGATGGTTTGTGCAATATCTTCCAGAAGTGCACCCATTTCGATTGCAAGTGTCCATTCTCCAACAAGTTCGCTAATGTGCGTTCCTACGCCTTGAATGCCGAGAATTCGATGATCGTCTTCACGAGCTGTAACACGAATGAAACCTGCTGTTTTCTCTGCTTCTTGGGTCAGTGCACGACCGTTTGCAGCCAATGGGAACTTACCACTAATGACCGGGTGGCCAGCAGCCTTTGCTTCATCAGGTGAAAGACCAACTGAGACAACTTCAGGTTCTGTGAAGACGATGGCTGGAACAGCTGCTGGCTCATAGACTCGGTTATGACCTGCAAGAATTTCAGCAACCATTTCACCTTGGAAAGATGCAACATGTGCTAGCATTTCACCCAAATCGCAAACATCTCCAATGGCGTAAACGCCTTTCATGTTGGTTTCACACTTGTTGTTGACTTTGACAAATCCACGCTCATCGAGAGCAACACCTGTAGGTGCAAGAGCAGCACTCATTGGCCTTCGACCAACGGTCACGAGAACCTTATCGACTGTGAGTCGTTCAGGATCCGTGCCTTCCTTTGCATCTTTAGGAGTGTAGAGGAGGTCGACACTTCCATCCTTGTTTTCTTCAATGCCCTTTGCAAAGACCTTGGTATGGACTGCAATCTTTTGTTTCTTGATAGCGATTTCAAGAGGTCGTCGAAGTTCCTTGTCGAAGATTGGTAAGACGCTATCCATTGCCTCAACAATTGTTACCTCAGAGCCTAGCATTCTGTGTGTAATTCCAAGTTCGAGACCAATGTAGCCTCCACCAACGACAGCGATTCGCTTTGGTAGTTCTTGAAGAGAAAGAGCCTCTCTTGAGGAGATAACGTGTTCACCGTACTTCATGAATGGTAGTTCGATTGGAATCGAACCGTTTGCAAGAATGACGTTTTCTGCTTGGATGAGAAGTGCGTCTTTGCCCTTGCCAATCTTGACCGTCTTTGCATCTTGGAATTCAGCCCATCCGTTGACAAGTTCAACTCCTGCATTCTTGAGAAGGGCTTCAACACCTTTG
>JAYXXD010000006.1:0-47876 GCA_036019775.1 Thermoplasmatota archaeon | reverse complement strand
TGGCACTCGCCATCGGATACATTCGAGTTTATGACTGCAAAAGCTGGTGGTCCTGATGGTATGGCATCAGGTTTCAACAGCCTCGCATGGTCTGCTCTTGATTTGTTCGTTAGGGTTGACAATGCAGAAAACTTCCATGGAAATTGGAAAGAATGAAGCCAGTTTTCTTTCTGACTGGAATACATTCATTCATGAAGTATAAGCCATCCCTAGAGTTATGGACACTCGTTTTGCGAGGTTTTCAAAGAGCATGGTTGCTCATCGAAAACGGGTTCATATCGCCGTCTTTATTCTCACACTGTTCATGATTCCTGGCGCACTTACTGCACTGCAGCCTATCGATATGGAGTCCTATGAAATGGAGTCACCAGAACTTACCGCACAAACCATCATCGATACTGAGTTTCCAACAAGTGAAATTATTCTAGGATTCGTTGTCTCTGTACGAGATCCTTCAGAGGTTGAGGACTTGAACACATGGCAGCCAGCATCGACGATTGATGGAGGCACACCCGATTACTCCAGCATTCCTCCGGCAAGTCAGATTATAGAAGCAGGCGAACCTTGGGTCGGTATCACTGAACCTGATGGAGGTATTCTTAATCTCACTATCTTGAAAGAAATTGATTACAAGGCAAAGTTGGTTGAAGAGCATCCGTTAGGCCAGTCGCTTAAACCATTGGTTAACGAAGTGACTGGGCACCAAACGACGGGCGTCATGTCTCTTGCAGATATCTTCCGAGGATTCATGAACAACACCTCTATTCTCACCCAACCAGGTTTATCTTCACTTGGCGTTCCAACACCAGCACCTACCAACTGGACAGATTGTTTTCCTCTCGATTGTCTGAGTTTTGATGATGCAAACGTGACCCAAGCTCACATCGACATGGCTGCTGCTCGAATGGCTGAAGGCAGCAACAATGATTTCTTGCGTTGGATTTCACTTGATCGCGGTTTTGTTCCCGATGTCAATTCCATCCAGCAAGGACCAATTGGTGGTTCTCTGGATTCTGAAGGAAATTGGCAAAACGAAATGACAGGATACGGACGCTGGAGCGGTACAGCTTCGTGGTTGTTGGTCCAACTTGATCGTGCCTCTCTCGAAGAGAGTGGTTGGGAAATCGTTTGGAAGGATGCCAAACAAGAAAAGTCGATACGGACATCGGACGAAGGTTTGGTCATCGGTGGCTATCGGTTAGCAAATAGCGAGCTCGTTCTCCATCCTCCACAATATTCCGAAGAATACTGTCTGGAACTCAAAAAAGAGGAAGGAGTAGGATGTTCAGTCGAATGGACCTACATGGATCTTGAAGGCCACCTACGTTCCCATGACCGAGCATCATTGACCCTCTTGGTTGGCCAAGGTGTAAACGTTGAAGTCAACCGGGAACTGCAGTCTTCAACAGGCCTCATTGCGTTAATGGGACTCATCATCCTTGGCTTGCTTTATGTGAGTTTACGAAGAGTTAGCGACGTAGCCATCGTCGTTGTTGCTCTAGGAGGCGCATTGTTATGGATGCAAGGATTCATCGGCCACATCGCGAATCTTACGGGTCTTTTCGGATGGGATATCATTGCTCGATCGCAATTCTCAAATCTCCTGCCAATTCTTGTTCTTGCATTAGGTATTGATGATTCATTGCACGCCCTGCATCGCTACAAAGAAGAACGTAAACTTGGCAAAAGTGCTTCAGAATCCGGAACCATCACATTAACTCGAGTTGGTCGAGCCATCTTGCTTACATCCATTACCACTATGGCAGCATTTTCTGCGAATCTTTTCTCCGACATTGCTGCGTTGCGTAGTTTTGGAATTGAGGCTGCCATGGGTATTCTCGCCGCATTCCTATTGACAGGTTTGTGGGTTCCATTGCTTCGAATGAGTTTTGATGAGTGGATTGAAGGCCGCAAAGGAAAACCAATCAAAGAAAGGAACATCACTCACCTCGTTCCTGAACGATGGCTTCGTGGCTTAACCATTCAAAGTGGGCGATTCAAGAATTCGATTGTTATCGCTGTTCTTGCATTATTGGTTACTGTTCCTGCAAGCATTGCCATGTCCAATCTTGAAGGAGACTTTGCAGTCGAAGATTTTCTCGACGAATCCTCGGATTTCGCTCAAGGAGTAAACATTGTCAATGAGAGATTCTCGGATGAAGGAGAACCTGCGATGTTGTTGATTGAAGGCGATGTTCTCGACCCTAGAGTCTATGCTGGTATTGAGGAATTGCGCCAACGAATGAATACCCCTAAAGAAGGGATTCCAGAGAAGATTACGAAGACTCCTGATGGAAACATCGACCTTCTCGCCTTGGATGAATTGGTCTTTGCTGCACAAGGTTCGATGGTATTGGATGACGAGCCGTTCCGAGCTCGTGGTTGGAATCCAGATGTTGAAGGGAACGGCGTTGGTTGCAATACGACACAATTCGGGTTTATCGATACAGAAGACCGGGATTGTCTCGCATTCATGTATGGATTCCTGACCCTCGAAGGTGTGCCAGGAATCGGCCCTATTCCGTCAATTCCTGCAAGTATTGTCAGCCTCTACATTATGCCAAAGGTCGAACTTGACCCTACCAAGCCTTGGCTCGACGTTAACGGAGATTCTGCTGAATACGAGCACATGCTGATTCGGTTTGGTATCACAGGACCTGAAGATTTCCCGAGCCTTGCACCGGCCATGGACAAATTGTGGGAAGATCTTGAAGTGTTTACCAACCTTTCAAGTGGG
The DNA here is from genome assembly GCA_036019775.1 of Thermoplasmatota archaeon. Classification (GTDB taxonomy): domain Archaea; phylum Thermoplasmatota; class Poseidoniia; order Poseidoniales; family Poseidoniaceae; genus MGIIa-L2. The sequence continues at coordinate 45,139 of JAYXXD010000006.1, read as the reverse complement.
ACTCATGAAACATCTGGAACCGCTCCAACTGAAGAAGAGCCTTTGACTTGGGTCATGACGACTGGGCGTCCCGTCACTCGCTTTGTTGCATCGACTGAAATGCAAGATGAAATGCAATCGTCTCTTGTTCTTGGCTCTCTGTTTGTCTTTGTCTCGCTCGCCATTGGTTTCCGTTCAATCAAACAAGCACTCGTAACACTCGTACCGATTCTTTTGGTTGTTGTATGGTTGTATGGATTGATGGAAGTTTCTGGTGCAAGTCTTAACATCGTTACCGTCACCATTGCAACCATCTCTCTCGGCGTCGGTATTGATTACTGCATTCACGTCACGGAACGGTATCGTGAAAGTCGGGAAAAAGGCGAATCCCACAAACAAGCATTACACGCCGTTGGTGGCGCATGCAGTCTGGCTTTGATTGGTAGCGCAGCGTCTGACATTGCGGGTTTCTCCGTCATTGCATTATCTCCTATGGGTCTGTTCAGCAACTTTGGAATCTTCTCGGCTGCAATGATCTTCTTATCCTTAATCGCAAGCCTTGTTCTTACAACAGCAGCTTTGGGTATCTTACACCAACTAACATCATCAAATTCAGAAGAGGAAGAATAGCGGTGTCTTCTTGAAGGATATCGCTGACGGCATGTTGCGGTCGAATGGGTTGTCCCACCGGCGGTAGGTGTTACAATGGTCGATGAATCAACACAAGATGATGAAGAGGATTGGATGAAATATGCCAATTCTGGCTTTGGTTCAACAGATTATTCGCTTTGGGATGATGATTCGGAATCGGAAGTTGAGGAACAACATCTTGACGAGCCAGAACAACTTGAAGAACATACGGAAGAAATACCCCGTGCTCCCTCTCCTGCAGGATTGAAACATTTGCTAAGAATGGGCACATGCAATCCGTGTCTAGGACGTCTTGGAGGCAAACGTTCCTTTCAGCAAACTGATGAAGCATCTGGGCGACAAATTCGCGACACAATAAGCGAAGGAAACCAACGTCTCATTCACATTCGTGACGAAATCCCATTGTGCCCATTTTGTGAAAATCTCTTCGAAGAGGCTGAACTACTCGCAGATGTTATCGAAGATTCGCTTCAAGGATACAATATCGAAAAGTTGCAGATTGGTGCACGTTTTCCAAAAGATCAGATTGAGCATGAAGAAGGAATTCGAAAACAATACGCTGCTGGTGGTTCGGATGCATTGAAACCATCTCTGGTGAAAACCATCTCAACCATGTTGAATGAACGGCTTGACAATGTCGCAATCGTGAACGATAAGCCAGATATCCTCGCTCTAATCGATGTTCTCACTCTGACTGTCACGCTGGATGTGCGTAGCGCTTACGTCTACGGGCGTTACAAGAAACTCGAGCGAGGCATTCCTCAGACTCGGTGGCCATGTCGTGCTTGCAAAGGAAGAGGATGTTCAAAGTGTAACGATACAGGGCAGCAGTATCCTTCGAGTGTACAAGATCTCATAGGAAATCCAATCATTAAATTGTTCGATGGTCAAGAACATGCCTTCCATGGAATGGGACGAGAGGACATCGATGTCCGTTGTCTTGGCCGAGGCCGCCCATTCGTATTGGAAATAAAGGAACCGAAGCGATGGGATATTGATTATGAATCTGCGATGAAGGTTGTTAATGATCAAGCAAACGGTTCAATCGAGATCACCGATGTTCGTCGATCGAACAGAAGCGAGGTCGTTCGCGTCAAAGATACACCTGCTGAGAAATCATACACCATCCGATTTCGTGTTAAACCGCTCACTCAGCCTGAACTTGACGTACTCACTGCACCACTTGACCTGACTGAGGAAGACGTTCAGAAACGTGGCAGGGGTCGACGAAAACATCGCCGAAGAGGAGATAAGAAAGACAATCCAACGAAGCCATTGGAGCGTATTGAATTAACAACACTCGTCGAATCCGACCTCAAGAAATTGAAAAAGGCTGAACTGGTTGAGTTGTGCATCGAACGAAACTGTTCAGAAAAGGGCGTGAAAGCGGACCTTATCGCAAGCCTGCTCGCCACCAATCCAGAACCTGTCGAATTCCTCCCTCTTCCAGATGAGGAAACGATTCTCAATATTATTGACAAATTGGAAGGCGTGAATCTTGCTCAACGAACACCAGAGCGTGTCGCTCACCGGCGAGCAGATCTTGTTCGACGACGCAAGGTTATCGAGACGCGTGATGCCAATGTTGAAACCAACGATTCTGGCGATATATCTGTCGAGTTTACACTTCGCTGTGAATCGGGAACGTACGTCAAAGAAACCATTCATGGCGACGATGGCCGAACACAACCTTCCATCGCTTCATTGATTAAGGCAAAATGTACAGTTGAATGGCTCGATGTTGGTGATATTCACGCTGATTAAGTGGACATGATTCATCGCGGTGCTTATATGCAGTGTGTAGGTCGCAGAGATGCCTCGAATCAGCGTAATGCAAGTTTCGAACCGTGGAGGTCAGTAAAATGAAGCGATCCAAGGGACAGCGAGTAGGGACACGAAGCATCCTTCGTCGACGACGAAAAGACCGTTCTCGAACATACATTAACCGCATTATGCACAACTACGAAGAAGGTGACCGCGTTGCAATCGTTCTCGATGGTAGCCAACAAATGGGTATGCCTCACCGCCGATTCCACGGCCGTACCGGATTCATCCAGAAGCGACAGGGTGTTGCGTGGGTTGTATCGGTTAAGGACGGAAACATGCAGAAGACTGTCATCGCCCGTCCAGAACATCTTCGCCCTCTTGAATGAGTGATTACTATGACTGAAGAAGAGAAAATTGTTGACTTCGCAACCGTTCGTGATCTTTTGCTTGGTGCTCAAGAACGTCGACGAGATTTGACTTATGAACAGCGTGCTGCACTCTTTCACGCTGAGTGGGCTGCTAGCGACAACCGCAACGGCTACACAACAAATGCAGAAGTTTTTGCTGCACTGAGAGACGCTGTAGCAGAACTTCCATCGTTTGAAAAATATCCAGAATTGGCTGCTAAGATAGCAGAACTCATGCCACTTAGTGAAATTGAAATCAAAGCCGTCATGGCTAGCCGTCGTGCCTCAATTGATGACGGAGACGTCAACGCAGTTATCGAACTCGTTCGACAACATGTTGGTATTGAATGAACCCTCTGAATGGAAGTGATTGGCATGAGCCGCCCAGGCCGTGATTACACGCACCGTAATTTCAACAAGTCGAAGCCAAGCGTCGACACCTCCATGCCTCCGCCTGCTACCGGCCGGAAAGAGGTCCCAAAACCTCAGAAGAAGCCTGAGCAGCAATCTCAACGACAACCACGACCTCAACAACGTCGGAACAACCGAGGCAATCAACGACCTCAACAACGTCGTCGAGATGGTCAACCACTGTATGATGCAAAGTGGGTCCGTGTCGTTGAACATGATTTGAGTGAAGGTGTCGTCACAGGATTCACTGAAGATACAGTCATTCCGTGCCGAATTGCCATTGAAACTGATGAGGCACTGCTACCAAGCATGCGAATCTACGTCGGTGGAGATGGAAAAGGGTCGCCTTCTGGGTCCATTCTGGGAGGAGCTCGCATGGACAAGATGTCGAATTCAGCAAAGATGGATTTTCCGCTCATCATTCAGTTGTTTGTTGAAGAACATGGCAAACACTTCGTTGACGCCTTCTTCAACAAGGCTGGAAACTTATCACTCAAGCAACACGCTTTCGAACTCTTAGCAGGAATTGGTAACAAGAAGGCGTTGCAGATGGCAGAATTGAGAGGATCATCAGGCTTCTCATCGATGCAAGAGTTGAACGAAAAATGTGGTATTGATTCTGCTGAACTTCTCGCACGTCGATTCTTCTCCGAAGTTGAAGATCGAACGCTTCAGCCTCGGCTCATCGACCATTTGTTCCCGGTGAACGCATGATGTCAGCGCGTGAATTGGTTGATCGTCTCAGGGCATACCAACCTCCAAATACGAATTTAGGTCAACACTTCCTCATCGATGATGATTTGCTCAAGCGGATGGTTCATATTGCGGAAGTTGATGATAACGACCATGTTTTAGAGATTGGACCAGGTCCTGGAACGCTTACACAGCAGTTGCTAGCAACAGGAGCAAAGGTAACTGCAATCGAACTTGATGATGCGCCTATTCTTCATCTCGACAATGTTTTTCGTGAAGAACAGAATTCAAAACAACTCATCCTTCATCATGGCGACGCACTGGACATTTCATGGCCAGAAGACATCACCAAAGTCGTTGCAAATATCCCATACCAGATCTCGTCTCCACTCATCGAGAAATTAACTCGCTTTCTAAAGGAACCAACGAATTCACTCACTCACGTTGTGCTCATGGTCCAGCTTGAATTTGCTCAACGCATATTGATGAATCACCCTGCAGATGTTGGATCGCTCGGTTTGACTGTCGCACTGGATTGGGATGTTCAAGATCACCATCTCGTCCCACCTCATCTCTTCAGTCCGCAACCAAAGGTTCAATCACAAGTCATTTCATTACGGCCCCATGAAACTATTTTTCCAGTCGAAAAGAGGTTGTTACGTCAAATGATTCATCACGCATTCGAACAGCGTAGAAAGAAAATTCGTTCGACGCTAAAACAAGCACCGCGACGTATTTCTCGAATCAAGGGCTGGCATGCTCAACGATGGAAGGAAGCTCTCCAATCACTCCAAGAGTTGGAGATTATGGATGCGCGTCCTGAAGAATTATCAATGGAAGATTGGGTTGAACTCGCAAAGAAGGTTGAAAAAGGCTCGATGTGATGAAGAAGAGTAAACAGATGCAGGGGAGGGTTTTCTTAGGGAGGTCCCCTCGCTTGACATTGTCGGAGGGATGATATGGCAAAGAAAGACACCTATCTTGCGTTACTACGTCGAGGTATCGATGACTCAACCGCACAACTTCTTGCTGATGCAGGGCTCAAAATTGGTGACCTCAAGAAAATTGATGCTGACAAGTTGGTGGAAAATTATGGGCTCAAACGCGATATCGCTGAGGGTGTCATAAGCATCATCTCTGCTGGACCCCAAAGTCACGGAAAAGAGCGCTTCCTTGCGAAGGTTCTAGCCCCGGATCGTAAACAAGAAAGTCGTATCGAAGAAATGCGATTTAAACGCAAGCAAAAGGATGTTCTCACTGAACTTGCTGAACAAAAAGAGCGGATTAAGCTAGCAAAGGTTACCGCTTTCAAAGATAAGAAACTCATCATGAACCGTTTGGGCAAAACTGTTGAATTAATTGTGAAACTTGAAAACAGTCTGGATGATGAAGGGAAAGACGATCAGAAAGTCAAGATACGTGACCAACTCGAAACTCGAGGCCTTGAAGCCGCACGCGACCATGAACTACTCGAGCTGGAAGGTACACCTCAGGACATCGTTGATTTTCGCAGAAAACACGTTCCTGCCCTCATTTTCCATGCTTGTCCAGAATGTGGAGACGAGATGGATCCACGCCAATCAAGAGACATGGATCAAAGCGAAGATTATGCACTTATTTGCTGGGAATGTGAGACAAGTTTCACCCCCTCACTTAGTGACATGGTGAACACACGCCTCGAGAACGGTTCCCGAATTGTAATCGATATAGATAAGCCTCCACGAAATCCTGTTCCTCCGAAACCTGCGAATCTTGGTTATGCTGATGTTAGCGAACAACTTCGTAAGGACCTCGAAGCTACTGGAGCAACTGCCGATCTCATCAGCGCTGAAATTGAATCTACCGGCTTAACAGGTGGCCTGATGGACATTAACGATTGGATTGATCAAACTCTCGCAGTGAAAGGATACATCCAAGCGCAAGAAGACCGAGAAGATTTCATCCTCCGCACTGGTGCTGGTGCAACCAAGTTCAACAAGTGGATGAAGAAAGCAGGCTTGTTCTTCAACAAGCAAACGGGTCGATGGACTCGAAACAAACCAGGCCGTTGAGGTGAAATCATCTCCCAACCAGCCGTGGTTCGATTCTTCCGTGGCGTCCAACTCCTCGGACAAGCAATTGTTGAGCCAGATGTTCCGCTTGCTGAATTGGCAGAAACAGCAGGCGTTGTGATTCCAACAAATTGCACATCTGGGACGTGTGGAACCTGTATGATTACCCTGCTCAAAGGCGATGTTCCACTGCCTGAAGAACTTCCACCAGGACTCGATGATGACATGGTCGAAGAACAGGCACGGCTCGGATGCATTGGTTGTCCATCAGGAGATGTTGACATCGATGTAAGACCCCCATTATGAGGTGATTTGATGTTTGAGGAATGGGGGGGAATCGAATGGGTCCTTCTCGTCGTCAATGCAATAGCATTGTACATTGCCGGCAGATTTCTGGTTCGAAAACTCAAGAAGAAATTCGAAGAAGTGGAAAAACGTCAGGCCTTTCATCGACGTATGAACAACCCTTGAGTTGAATTCAAGAACCTTGGACATCAAGAGACAACATGGACGAAATTGAACCGACCCCTGTTGGTGAGTTTGTCCAAACATTACGTGCAAGATTGCGCTCTGACAATCGGAATCAACACTGCTTACTGAAAGGTGAAATCAGCCAATGGAAACCGTATCCTTCAGGACATACTTACTTCAGTCTACGAGATGATGGTGGCCAAATCAACGCAGTCATCTGGAAAGGGCGCTGTCGAATCCCAGATGGGATTAAAGACGGACAGGAAGTTCTCATTATCGGAAGCGTCGATCTGTATCCAGCTCGAGGACAGTTGCAGATTGTTGTCGAACGCATCGAGCTCATCCAGAAGATCGGTGCTTTGGAACAACAGAAACAAAAACTTCTGCTCCAACTTCGTCAAGAGGGGGTTCTCGACAGACCGCGGAAATCACTTCCATCGTTCCCAAAACACCTCGTGATTGTGACTGGAAAAGGTTCTGCAGCTTTGGCGGATATGTTGCAACTGTCGCAATCAAGGTGGCCAGGAATCCGAACAACCGTTGTTGGCGTTACTGTACAAGGCGACCGTGCTGCTGAAGAAATAGTTCGTGGCCTCGCTGTTGCTCGTGAACTCAGTCGAGACAAGATCGCGGAATCCATCGGAGTTCCTCCTTGTGATGTCGTCATTGTTGGTCGTGGAGGTGGTTCTCCGGAGGATTTGTGGGCGTTCAACCTTGAACCTGTAGCCCGTGCAATTTCTGCCATGCCGATACCTGTGATTTCTGCAGTTGGGCATGAATCGGACATTCTTGTCAGTGACCTTGTCGCCGATTTGCGCGCCTCTACTCCAAGCCATGCGGTTGAATGTTGCATCCCATTAGTAGACGACCATTTGGCCTACCTTATGGATTGCGAAGACCGAATGGTGCAAGGCTCCCTTCGGCAATTCAGCGATGCACGTCAACAACTCGAACAACTCAAGCTTCGATTAAAACTGGCTCCAAGTAGAGGCCTTTCTCAGGCTGTACGTCACCTTGAACGCCTTGGAAACGATCTACAGCAGCGCACAACCTCAGCACTCCAACATCACAAGCAGCGGCTTGCCGTTCTTGGAAATGCTTTGCAGATTTCGCATCCAAAACGTGTCCTTGAGCGAGGTTACATGATGGGTCTTGATGATGAAGGCAACGTCATTACCAGCGTTTTGAATCTTAGTCAAGGACAGACAGTCTCACTCCAATTTGCGGACGGTGAAGCCGACGCAAACATTGACAACATACGACAACACGAGGAAGAAACATGACCGAAGAGACCTATTCCGATGCATTGCGAAGATTGGAAGCCATCGTAGCCGAATTGGAACGAGGGGGAATGGATTTGGAAGCCACACTCGAGCGGTTCGAAGAGGGTTCAAAATTGCTGGAACGATGCCAAAAGGAATTGAAAGAGGCTGAAGGGCGACTCGAAAACTTACGCCTCCCAGAAGCAGAAGCAATGATTGAAGAGGCGAAGAAAGAATGAACAGACTGCAAAAGAAACTTCAGCGCCGCTTGGTCAAAGCGATGGGGAATTGGCAAGATCCACATATGGATAAACCGTTAACAGAGTCTGCATATGTTCAAGCCGTCAATATCTCTGAAGAAGGTGATGTTCGTATTCGCTATCAACCCTCAAGGCCACACTGTCCATGCTGTCTCATCGATGCACGAGCCTTGCGTCGCCATCTTTCGGAAATTAAGGGCGTCGTATCCCTTCAACTGGACATCGTTGACGTTCCTGCTTCAGAACGTTGGTCAAGGCTTGTCAATGATTGACGCCATTGCAGATAGACGTAGGCTGGAATGGTCCACGCAAGAATCGAAATTAGCCATGTTACAACTGAACCCAAAACGGGTCCGAGCATTGGAAAGAGAATGATAGCAAGGATTGCATAGACACCAACACTTGCCCCACCCAACATCATCGGTCCTGCTGCGCCCTGAGGAACATCTTGGCCTTGTGCAAGCCATAATGCAATCATCGAAGTTAAGAAAATTGCAGGGAAGGTACTGACCAATCCTGAAACGAATGGGTAGGACAGGCTCGAAAACCATACTGCGATTCCAATCGCTAATGCTGCAGCAGAACCACGCAAAATGAGCACCATTGGGCGAACCGAACGACTTCCTTTTGGTGCAGGATGGGACGTCCATGTCGTCCAAACGCCAAGAACGATGAGAAGAATAAGGCCAGATAGTGCGTACGTAAACGAATCAACTCCTGATGCTTGCAATTCACTAGAAACGAGCAACGCAAGACTACCAATCAATGTCCATACAACCAACGAGAGGATTGTCGTACCAACCAAGGAGAAACCAAATCTTTGAGGTGCGTGTATCCAGACCAAGAGGAAGATTGCATTGACCATCATTCCTAACGGAACAATTGACATCGATTGCGCAAATTCTGCCTCACCAGAGATGCTGTACATCCCAAAGGCTGCAGGAACGATGGTGGTTGGAATGGTCGCAAGAACGCCTCCTGTACGACCTCCAAACTTTTCGATTGCAACTGTAACTAATGTAGCGACGATTCCTGCAAACAATGCAGAGAGAAGTATCGATGTAAGCAACATGGTCACTCAAACGGATCGATGTGAACAATTTGCTCAATGTCGATACGAGAGTATCCACGTTCACGGGCATTGTCAGCAGCTTTCATCAGCATGCGTCGAATCCAACCAAACGCCATTAATGCACTGAGTTTGTTCACTGCATCGATGAAAAACATGGGATCTCGTCCGAGATTTGCATGTTGCCGGATATCGTTCTCAAGTTCTGAAACCATATCTCCGTAGGTCAATAGGAGATCCTCAGCAGCATCATCTGTAATAGCCATTTTCGCATGTGTTCTCGACATGGATTTAACGTGTGCAATGGTGATAATTCCTCCTCCTTGAACTTCAACACCCTCTTCCTCATGCTGTTCATCTCCCTCATCTTCCGATGTCGTTCCTTTGCCCATAGAATGGAGAGCAATTTCGAGATGCCTTGGCTTAATTGTTGATACGCGGTCACGACTCGCAGCCTCCTCGCAATGTCGCATCAAGCGACCGAGGAACTTCTCAAGATGCTCGATTCCACCTTGAACTGCAGCAGATCCTACAGATTCGACGTGCTCAATTCGGTCGATCATAAGTTCACGCGTTCGGTTGTAATTCAATCGAGTCCGTTGTGCATCATCGAGTGTTTTCCGTTCCGCATCGTTGTCAAGAGTTGCAGCCTCCATTACAGGTACAAGGCGGTCTAATTCTTGACAAACCAAATCAACAAGAGAATCTTTGACGGCCCCCGCAATCCTCATCGATGTGAATGTGGACGCTACTGAACCGATGTGACTTGGAGCGTATGGTTTAGCCGGCATAATGCACGCTCACATTCCACCTCTTTGAACGCACCGTGATGAATGGTTCCTACCACTCTGTCAGCCATGGCCAAGCATTGTGGGCTGTAACAGCACGCATACCTTCTTCATCTCGAATCCATGTGTCTTCTGAACCAATACTTCCTTCGGCATAGACCAATTTTGGTTCAATGGCCATTGTGCCACCAATTGGAAGAGGTCGATCGAAACCAGCGGCAACGACAGGCGATTCGTCAAGTTGCAGTCCAACAGAATGACCAAGAAACTTCGATTGATCAGGTTGCATGCCCATGAGATGCTGCTCGTGGCCGAGTTCATGAGCGAGAGCTTGTCCTTCAAACCACGCTTGACTGCAAAGCCCTCCCTTGTCGAGAACGTCGACCACCGCATCCTTGACTTCAATCATATCATCGAGACGTTGATGCCATTCCTCAGAAAGAGAACCGAGCGAAAACATACGGGTCATATCAACAACATAGCCTCGATGTACGTGGACAAGATCGACCAGAACAGGTTCATTCGGTTTAATTTTGTTGAATCCCGAACCCATGCCTGCCAGAGGATGCGGTCCTGCGCCTCCTACTGCAGAATCAAAAAACGAAGGTACACCTCCGGCTCGTCCAGAAACGATGACACCACGGTTGCATTCCAATGGGAAACGACGCATTTGAACTTGGCCACCGAAGCCCTCGCTCCGACTAACAGATTCCGCTGCTGCAACAAGATCAAGTTCCGATATGCCCTCACGTCCAAGTTGGGCAACGGCCTCAAACATTCGTGTTTGAATTTCAGCACCATGGGCCATTTGTTCCTGTTCCCAAACTGATTTGACTTCTCGTAGTCGATGGACAATTCCTGTCACATCTTTGCATTCCCCCAACGAGGAAAGTGCTGAAGCAAACCGTTGAGCAAAGGAAGAAGGGAGTTCTCCAAATTGTAATCCAGGGGCTCCTGAAACGCCTCGTGATTTCAGAACATCTGCGAATTGGCTGAGGCGTGGAAATGCTTCGAGTTGGAATGGTGCGTTGCCTCCGCCTGCTTCAAAACGAGCACGTTCAAGAGAACGTCGTACAAAGAAAACGGGACCTTCGCCTTCCAAACCTTCAGCCGGAACGAACAACGATCCGTCCTGACGACCGCCAGCAAAATAATACAAATCAACAGGATGTTGGATTAATGCCCCGGGTAATGCAGCAACTCGTAGTGCTCGTGCAAGGCGTTGGAGACGGTTCTCAAGTTCGGAAACTGGTACGCGCCAATCCTCGCCCTCGGGTCCAGAGAGAACGGTCGTATCCCAATCGCCCATGTTTAACCTCCTGCGTCGTTATTGAAAATCACTGCGCCTGTAGCAGTCTTCAAGCCACGGGTTTTGATTCGGGCAATTCGAATGCAGGAGTTTGCTTGAGGCGTTTCTCCGCAATCTGACAATACTCGGATGACAAATCAACCCCAATGTAGGTTCGACCTGTTTGTTTTGCTGCAACACAGGTTGTTCCGGAACCATTGAAAGGATCAAGAACGACATCACCTGCAAACGTGTACAACTCAATGCATCGACGTGGGAGTTCGACAGGGAATGGCGCAGGATGGTTGACACGACTTGCACGTTCCGTAGCAAACCTCCAAATCGATTTCGTATGGTCGATGAATTCTTGTTTTTCGATGGTATCGATTCGACCGTTCTCACGCTCTTTCTTCGAACGTGGCATTTTGTAATCCCCTTTCGAAAACACGAGCAAGTATTCGTGAATGTCACGCAAGCAAGGATTGGATGCGCTCTGGAACGAACCCCAAGCACACGATGATCCAGCACTCGCTGATTTGTCCCAGATGATTTCACCACGCATCAAGAATCCAAGGTTCAGCATGATGTTGTTGATGTATGTCGAGAGTGGAATGTACGGTTTGCGTCCAAGATTCGCAACGTTCACGACTATGCGCCCACCAGGAGAGAGGACACGGTAGCATTCCGAAAACACCTCCTCAAGCAGTTGAAGATATTCTTGCAAGGAGAGATCATCATCGTACACTTTCGAAGCATTGTAAGGAGGTGATGTGACAACCAATTGAATGCAATTGTCAGGGAGTGGTAGAGAACGAGCATCTTGTTGCAAAAGGACATTCTCAAACTGTTCTGGTAAATCCTGTGGTAATCCAACATCACGACTGGATGCAAGATTCGCATTCATCCGACTGTTGTAGTAGGTGGACGAATCATGGCTCTCTCGCTTCGAGACGCCAAAATCTGACGTGGCAGTGCTTGCACGTTGTCGAGCACCTCCGAGTGAGGAATCGCCCTCGGAACGTTTTGCCATAAAGCACAACAACGTTGGTTGCCTTATCACCTTTCGCGCTTTTGTTTTGGTCGTAACGCGCGTTTTTGCACCTATCAGTACGTTCCAATCATTGCTCGAGCACGATCGATGATGTCTTGAATCCCCTCCACAGGAAGCGGTTTGGTTCGTACAAATCGAAACGTGCTCTTTCCTTTGAGGTAGGCATCCATCGATCGGGGGCGGATATGTGGATGATAGTACATGGGTAACAGGTACAATCCAACGTGCGACTTCTGGATTCGTAGCGTGATAAACGGTCTTCCAGAAGGCGTCTCAACCCGCCAATCGCCTGGCTCATCTGTCAAAACTGGAAGTCCATCACATAATGGTTCAATGATCTGTTTCGCTTCAATCCAAATCGAAAGAAGAGATTCATTTTTCATCGAACCACCTTGGTTCGCTCCAATGGATGGTGGACAAAAAGAAATCGATGAAAATAACAGGAATCAAAAACTCTCTCCTCGTCGGAGAATCAATGGCGAACGTCCTGACCTTGGACAACATCAACGTCGAAGGCAAAACTGTCTTGGTTCGCGTCGACATTAACAGTCCATTGGACCCATCGACGAGAGCCTTTCTCGATGATACTCGAATTCGTGCAATCCTGCCTACCATCAACCGATTGTCAAAGGCAAGGACGGTACTGATTGCTCACCAATCAAGACCTGGAAAGAACGATTTCACCAGCACGTTAGGTCATGCTCGTGAGCTTGGACGCCTTCTAGGGAGACCTATCAAGTGGGTTCAAGACATTCACGGCGAGAAAGCAATGAAAGCGATTGAAGCGATGAAGGATGGCGATATCCTTATGCTCAACAACATCCGAATGGATGCAGAAGAAGTTGGGACAAAAGGCGATTCACTTGCACTTTCAGAGACTTCATTGGTACAAGATTTAGCAAGTGTGGCGGATGTCTTTGTCAACGATGCGTTTGCTTGTGCTCATCGTAATTCACCGAGCATTGTTGGATTCGCGCATCACTTGCCATGCGTTGCAGGTGAACTGATGGCTCACGAAATTCGTCAACTTGACCTTGCGCTTGATTCTCCTGCACGCCCATGCATCGCTGTCCTCGGTGGGATCAAAGTTGACGATAGCATCGAGGTTGCATTAAACATGATGAACAACAACATTGCAGATGAGGTCTGGTTGACTGGTGGAGTTGCAAATCTTGCGATTCACCTATCTGGAAATAATATCGGCGAGGGCAATGTTGAATTCCTCAAAAATGAACTCAAAGATGCGTGGGCGTCAACAGTCGATGCTGCAAAATCACTACTCGCTACGTATGCAGACAAGATTGTTCTCCCAGTTGATGTAGCAGCAAATGTTGAAGGAAATCGTATCGATATGAGTGTTGAAGATTTACCAATACATGCGCCGATTTTTGATCTAGGTTTGCAATCCATTCGTGCCCTTTCCATACGTATAAAAGAGGCTGGAACGATAATTCTCAATGGACCTGCAGGTGTTTTTGAACTCCCAGATTTTGCCCTCGGTACAATCGAAATGCTGAATGCTTGTGCCGAGACGACCGGCTATGCACTCATGGGAGGAGGACACACAGCTACGCTTGTTAGCAAGCGAGGTATTGGTGACAAGATGGGTCACGTATCAACAGGCGGTGGTGCTTGCTTGGATTATATTGCAGGCCGGACACTCCCTGGCATTCAAGCACTTGAGGTCAGCGCACAACGATATCAGCTTGAGATTACACCAATCCTACACGATGAATAAGGAGCCACAGGGGAGACTCGAACTCCCGACCTTCTGATTACGAATCAGACGCTCTACCAACTAAGCCACAGTGGCGCACACCTAGGGCATGGACGTATGGTCATAATTCCACCGATTCAAACACTAGGCTCTTGAAGAAGCAGAGGTAGGGATTGTCATGAGCGATGATACTGCAGTGCGTTACACCAATGCCGTTCTGTATGATGATACGTTCAACAAATTTGTTGGAGATGTGCTTCTTCACAAGGATGGTTCGTGGTCAAAATCTGTGGGTGACGAAGACGTCTTAGATGAAATAAATGGCTCAAATCGAGTGCTTACTCGTTCCTTACAAAATTGGCATACACATCTTGCGATGCAGCTTAATGCCCGAGATTTTAGCGACGGTTTTCCATTGCACCGATGGTTGAATGAAGCAATCTTTCCAACAGAATCCAGGATAACACCAGAGTATGTTCGCGTTGGAACCAGTGCTGCTGCTGCTGAAATGATTCGCACTGGTTCGACATTCGCTGCTGACATGTATTTCTTCCCTGCAGTAACGGGAGAAGTACTGACGAATGCTGGACTACGGGGACTTGTTGGCGGTCCTGTCAGCGATGCTGCTTTGCCATCGCATGATAGTGCCGAGTCAGCCCTTACAGAACTCGATCAACTCCTGTCTCAAAACTGCGAAGATGATTTGGTCCAGTATGCAATTGCGACACATTCTGTTTATTTGTGTACAAAGGAAACATTACAACAAGCAAGTGAGTTAGCTGAACGAAGAAGCGGTCGACTTCACATCCATGTGAGTGAAACTCGAAAAGAAGTCGCAGATTGTAAAGAAACGAATGGATTGTACCCTGTTGAATATCTCGAATCAATTGATTTTCTCAAACCTGGAACCATTTTTGCTCATGCATCATGGGTCAAGAAGAACGAAATTCGGATGATGGCTGAACATGATGTCACGGCAGTTCACTGCCCTTCTTCAAACATGAAATTAGCATGTGGAGGGACCCTTTCATTCCCACCATATCGTGATGCGGGTGTCGATGTTCGAATTGGAACCGATGGAGCAGCGTCAAGTGGGAATGGATTGAATCTTCTGCATGAAGCACGTCTCGCAAGCTTGGTGCAACGGCATGACCATTGGGACTCTACACTCCTTCCTGCACAAGACATCTTCAAAATGGCTACCAAAGATAGTCAAGATTGGGTCGCCTGGAATCTTGATGACATACGAATGCGGCCTTTAGGTCGGTCAAACAATCGTCATCTTGCAAATCTGATTTACAACGGAGGAGATTGTCTCGACGTACTGGTGAATGGCCGATTTTTGCGAAAAAATGGAGAGACAAAATCACTTGATGAGAAACAAATTATCGACCAATTGGATGAAGCCGTCCACACATATTACGAAGACGTGGAATAATCACACCCGTCCATAATACACCAGGACGCCACCAGCCAGGATACTACCAGCTGAAATCAAGAAACTCAAGAGTGAATGACCAAGATGTACCTCATAGGAGATCACGACCTCAGTTCCTGCTGGTAGTGCACCATCCTTTGCGCCTAGAGCAGCATAATAGGTACCAGATTCAATTTCCCATGAGAAACCTTCACTTGCAATTGCTGATGAATCACCCGCTACAAAGTTGGTTGAAGTTCCATCACACCCCATTCCGGAAGCGAAAAAACTCGGCACATCCTCGCATCGCTTCTTCTCTTCCGCATCGACAAGAGCAATCCACACATCATTCCGATCCCATGTAATCGTTAACTCAGCCGAAACGAATGAGGAAAGCGAATTCTCTGGTAATGGCTCACCTGAGAAGAATGCCTGATTCGGAGCGTTAGGTGTTGGCACATCTTCGATTTCTCCTGTAAAGGTATAGCCAATCATACCTGCTAGCAGAAGCAGAGTACCGATTCCAGCCAAAATGAAACCGGCTTTGCCTCTTGAATTGAATGAATTCAACACGGTCACACCTCAAAGAATGAGAGGGCCAGAATTGCATAGCAAGCTAGCAACATTACACCCTCAAGCCAATTGGTCTTACCATCATTGAGAATGAAATTCGCCACGAGAACAGACATAAACGTCGCAGCAGTTTCAAGAATTCCAAATTCCAGTGAAAGATTAACCCCCATTACCCAGGCGAAGAGTACCATCAATGGGGCAACAAACACAGCGATTTGTACGCTTGAACCAATAGCGATTGCTAATGAGAGATCCATCTTGTCCTTTCCTGCAACAAGCACTGCCGTGAAATGTTCTGCAGCATTACCAAAGAATGGAAGGAGAATCACACCAATGAATAGTGTCGGAAGCCCCCACCCTTCTGCTGCTGCATCAACACTGTGGACCAAGACCTCTGCCATCCATCCGACAAGGACTGTTGCGAGTATGAGGAGAATCCAAGCATTCTTTGTCGTCATTTTGGGTTCTTCTTTTTCCTCAGATTCCGAAGTCACATCAAACAGATGGGAGTGTGTTTTGAATTGAAAGAAAAGTGATAATCCATACATGAGAAGAAGAACAAGCGAAGCATAGCGTGACAATTTCAGGATATTCGAATCTGCCCCAGTATGAGATGCTGCTGCTGGAATAATCAGCGCAAGAACTGCAAGCAGAAGTAAACTTCCGTTCATAGATAGGGCTTCTTGATTGAATGTCTGCGTTCGATGTTTGTAACCTCCCCAAAGAAGCGCCAATCCCAACACGAGGAGTAGATTACCAAGAATACTGCCGATTAAACTCGCTTGAACGAGTTGAATCATGACCTCAGCTTGGTCTGCATGCTGAGCTGCTGTCCAAATTGCAAGACCTGCAATGATGATCTCGACTGCGTTTCCAAAAGTTGCGTTGAGCAAGCCGCCTAGATTTTCACCAGCTCTCAAAGCGATTTCTTCTGTTGCATGGCCCATCAAAAATGCTAGAGGCATGATGGCAACCATCGAGAATAGGAACGTCATTTCCACATTATGTTGATACTCAAAAAAAAGCGTGATTGGGACCGCCAAGAGCAACCAATTCAATCGATTATGAAGTGGATTAAATGCGTCAAGCACTGAGTGATGTGAATGTTTACCATTTTCAGCCATTCGACCACACCGACGAATCAATCATCACTTTTCTTGCGACGAGTTGGGCGCTTTCGTGTAGGGGGCGCCTTACGTGCTGGTCGTTTTCGAACAGGTCGCTTACGAGGTTTGGATTCTTCTTCATCGTCATCATCGTCATCATCGTCATCATCGTCATCATCGTCGTCATCATCGTCCAAACCAGCCCATGAGAGATCGTCATCGTCATCCTCTTCTTCAACCTCTTCAGATTTCTTCTTGCGACGAGTTTTTCGTTGCACGACGTTGACAGCAAACGGATCATCTTCCTCCTCTGGTTCTGGAGCTTCCTCAGATTTCTTTTCTTCCTCGGGTTTCTCTTCAGCAGCTGAACCTGTTCCTGTAATATCATCCATATCCAAATCTTGAGTCGTTCCGATGAACTCTGACATCCAATCATCATCCTCGTCATCGTCTCCTCCCTTCTTCTTCTTTTTCGGTCCGGTCAAGCTCACCTGAACAATCAACAATGCAACGACAAAAATGACGATGTTGACGACAACAGCAATCCAAACCAAAACGTAGGGAGGTTCACTCATTGATGGTGTCACGACTTCAGGTTCAGGATCGTCCTTCAGATCTTCTTCAAATGTACAAACGGTTTGACCCTCGAGATTGTTTCGGCAGAAGTCGACCACGAAAACGACTTGCGCAGTTACTTGATTCCCAGCGGTATCAATGGCGCGAACTGTAATTGCATGTTGGCCAGGATCAAAGGTTCCTGCAGAAAATTCCATATCACTAACAAGTGAAGAACCATCGGAATTAACGTCTGTAACATCCTCTGCATTTGCCCATGCGGATGTGCTGGGCTTGCCAGTCAATCCTTCGAAATTGAAGGTAAATCTGTACTGCAAATTTGCTATCTGAACATCATCTTCCGCAGCGAACATAAGGTTGATTTTGTTTCCATAGAGATACTTTGAGCCCTCTGAGGAAGGTGACGGAGCGTAGACTGCAATTGTTGGTGACTGGGCATCAATCTTGAACGATGTGTTAGCAATAACTGCTTGATTACCTGCCAAATCGAGGAGCGTCATTCGGATGACAAGGTCGCCTGCAGCCTCAGAATTTACAATCCGGAAGTCGTATGTATATACAGGACCTTTGCCTGGAATTCCTTCATTGGTTGCTACAAGCGTCATACGTGCTTCATCGCCTGTCTCGTTGTACCCTGCAGAAGAGAAGATTTCGATTACAGGCAGGCTTTCAACCAATCGTTCACTCGCTTCAATGTTGATTTTGTACAAACCTGGCACCAACGATGGGCTCGTGTAAGGAACCCCATCCTCATCGATGAGTTCCATTTCAAGAGAAGGAGGTCGAGTATCCTCTAGAATTTCACGAGAGTTTGCGGTACTTCCTTCGAGAATTTCTTTGTTGCAGTTGTTGAATTCATCGCAGACTGTAATTGCATAGAATGTCATTTGTTCAGAACCATTCTCAATTGGAACGTTTCTGATGATGGTGGGCGATATGCTCATACCTACATTGATTTCGTCAAGAACAAGTTCCCAGCCAGGCTCATCACTGGAACTAACGGACGTATCCTCGAATGGATTCCCATCATGTCGCCATATCTGATAGGTCTCGTTGAATTCTTGCAAATTCCCCCATTCAAGTGAAACGAATCCGAGATCGCCGCGACTTTCATCGTTTAGAATTTGAACGCGGGTAGGAGTGGTAATATCAATAACGACAGGGCCAAAGGAATTTTGATCCAAACCTTTGTACTCATAAGAACCGTTTGTATGAATGTATTGAGCTTCACTGGTGACGTATAGATACCAATTAAGCACAGCACCAGTTTGAGAAACGATTTCTGGACCGATAACAATATCGAAAACTTGCGTATTGTCATTTACAAAACCATGATACGTCGATTGCGTTTCAAACTGAACAGGATCGGTTATTGGAACTCCATTCGAAGAATAGATGTGGTAACGTTCACCCTCGACACCCAGTTGATCGGTCCAAGTAACACGAACTGTTCGATCACCAATGAATTCAGCGTAAACATTTGTCGGTTCCTTCTGCCAGTTGCTAAACGCATCTTCTTGAATGGTGCCACAGGCATTTAGACTCGTTTGTTCTTTGAAGAGGCCGATAGCGTCAACTGTAATTACACAATAGGTGGCAGAGCCAAGTGTTCCAATTGGGAGATTTCGCGTGAAATTGTATCTCGTGTTGTTCTCCTCCATGGATTTGTTTTCATATACCGAACCAAGGAAGGTGGCCCCTTGGTCGTAAATGGATGAAAATTCAGCGCCAGAAACATACACATCATACCGTTCTCCGGATTCCCCTGGTACGCCAAACCACGTTAACACAGTTTCACCAGTACCATCGGGATATGATGCTGAATTAATTGAATAAATGCTTGGATGATTCGGAGGACGATTATCTTCGAGAACAGGTTGTGTCAGTGCATTGTTGGATAAAAAGCGCAAGTCTACGAAATCATCATCAAGCCCAGTTTTGTTTGGAATAAAATATGTGATAGCATAGTATGCCTCTTCGTTCGTATCGGGGGGGACGCTGTAAACATACGACTCTGATTCAGAACTTAAGTTTGCAATTGGTGTCAATTGGTCGAAGATTTGGCCTCCATTGTTTCGAGAGATTTCAGTTGTAGATCGCCAAATCAAGATTGTTGTGTTGGGTAGGGCAGGATTCGTGTTTGGAAGTAAAGGGGAATGGTAGTTGATCCACGTAAGTGTAGTTTCACTGTTCGCAAGAGAATACGATGCGTCAAAATACAGAGGTGTTTCAACCGCAGATGTGACTTCTTCGACACCCGTCGTCATCGATGAAACGTCTGGATCGAGTTCTTGATGCGTCACGGTTGTGCCATCATCATCCCACTCTACTGTAACAGCGTAGTAGAATGTGTCATTTGTACCGGCATCAACAAGATAAGAAACAGTGTGCCCTGGGTGTTCTCCACTTCCGCCTCCAGATGAACTTAGACATTTGAAAGCCGTTGAGTAAAGAGAAATATCACAAGCAGCCACTGTTGTGACAATTTGAGCTTCATCAATTGTCGAAGTCGTAATTGGCTCTGTATGGCGATAGACAATGTAACTTGCATCGTGATAAAAGACTACATTAGAATTGACTGATTCAATGTTTTGCCATGAAACGGTCGTCGTCTCTGAAACAGGATCGAAAACGGCAGCAATGTGTTGTGCTTGCAGGTTGTCTGGGTTCGTATCCGCAGCAGTGGAAACTGGTGTTAATGGAACAACCATTAGCATCATCAGCAGGACCATGACAACGGCCTTTGGTTGGAGACTACGGTTCAGCGCGTTCGCACCCATCACACAATACGTCGCCGCCGCCCGTTAAGAGTATGCCGATAAATAATAAGAACAACCGACGTATTTGTTTGTCATAGATTTATTCCGACTCATCGTCATTAGATTGTGAGAGAGGTTGTTCCTTATCTAAGGCAATGATCTCTTTGCGTGCTTGTGCGAAACGGATAGCAAAAGTGTAGATTCCTCCAAGCCCAGAAATCAAGACTACAGCCAACATTGGATTCAATTCAAGGTGATCAAATGGTGCAGGAGCCGATGAAAAATCCTCAACGCCAACCAACCAGAAAATTCCGGTCAACGCTAGTGCTGCAATCGTGAGAATCGTTCGATCTGCACGAGAAAATCCGCGATAATTCCTACCGCCACTCACGGCTTGGGCCTGCGTCCCCATGTAGGATCCTAGAATTGTGAACCAAGCTGCAGCCCATCCAAGTGCTGGTTCATCAACCCAAGCTGGACTTGACGCAATGGCGATGACCCACATTCCATCAAGGAGTCGATCAAGAGTATGGTCAAGATAATCACCCCATCGAGAAACTTGACCTGTTTGGCGCGCAAGTTGTCCATCAAGTCCATCGAGTATCATCGAGAAAGCAATTAGGAAAGCAGATCCTAGAAGCATTAACGCACCAGTATCGCTATTTGGTGCAGTAAATGCAAGTATGCTCGCTGCGATTCCGACTGGAAGTGCAAGCCAGGTAAGTATGGCAGGATTGGTTCGTCCTAAACTGGAAACGAAAGGCGAAACGATGGATTCCCAGCGCTTCCTGAGTTGTTCCAATGCCATCTCTATCATCATGACCAAGAAGAGAAGGGTCATATGCTTATCCAGTCAATTGAACCGTCAATCGAATGTTCAATTGATTCTGAATTCTCCAGATTTGTGATGAAATCAACTATAGATTCAAGTTGTGTTTCTCTGTTCGTCGTGTCGATTTCGATGACCTTTGCTTTTGGATGCTGTGCGAGAAGGTCCGTCCAGACGCCACTAAGCAATTCCCACTCCACATTTGATTCGATTTTTTTAGAATCATACCCTCTTCGTTTGGATAAACGTTGGCGTAGTACGGAAGGATGGCAACGTAGAACTACGGCTGCATCAATGAAACAATAGTGTGAAAGATGGCCATCAATGAAACACGTTTCTGAGCCTTCCCATCTCCAATTTTGAAGTTTGGAAGTTTCTATTTCTCTGATATCGTTGTTTTGATCTAAAGCATTCATCTGTTGAGCGATAGTTTCAACCGATATCACGTGAAAACCATGTTGTCTTAGTTGTGCTCCTAACGTTGATTTCCCTGTTCCGGGAGAACCAGTTATTGCAATAACCTTAGGACACATCGCCTTCGATATGACCAACTGACGTGAAGAATTAAACATAAGGTTCAGAATGGTCCAATATGGGCGCAATTGCACTCGTGTTAATCTCAACGGAACCTGGCCAGGAACAACAAGTTGTTTCGGAACTCTGTAAGATTACAGAAGTTGATGAAGCAATGGTTCTTTTTGGTGAGTATGATGTTTATTGCAAAGTAATTGTTGATGATTTTTCAAAACTCTCTGAATTAATCCTACAAAACATCCGAACCCTGCGTGGCGTGATTGAGACTACGACACTAACAGCTGCAACGAACTGAGAGGGAAGTGAATCCATGTTTGGTATGTCCGACCCAAACCAGACCTTGTCTCAAATGCTCCGCTATTTTGAGGAGCAGCGGTATGAGATGGTCGAAGTCATGGCAAGTGAATTCACATCTATGCTTCTCGCCAATAAACAAAGAGACGGAGCAATGCAGACATTGTTGGTCAAAGGAACAAGGGTTCTCGCTGAAGTTTTGTCAATTCGAAACAAGCATAAACTAGCCATCCAAGCAACTTCGGTTCTCTTGCGAGAACGGAAGAAATTGGAAAAAATTCTCAGTCAAACTGCCCCACAACTCCTCGAAAAATTAACTCCGCTGGAACAAGATTTTCGTACGATAGGTCATGTTTACTCAAAGGCAGGAAAGAAAGGAAAGGCAAGGAAATTTTTCCTAAAAGCGATTAAAAATACGCAAGGCAACGTCGCAGCATTACTCGCGCTTTGTCAGGTCGATGGTTCGAAGACAAAATATGCCAAGCTGCTTGCATCCGCAGTTGCTTCAGCCGGCCCAGTGATATTGGAAAATGGAGCATATTTCATTCGGCCAGAACATGCGCCTGGTAGCCAAATCGATCCAATTTTAGCAATTTTAGAAACGTGTGAATCTCAACATCCATCATGTTCCGAACAATCAAACCGTATCCGAAAGGAGTGTGATGAAATCGCAAACGGTGTTCAGGCCGCAAATGAGCGCCTCCAGTCTGCCATGGATTCCTTGCAACCAAAACACGATTACTATCAGTATTCTTGAATGGTAGCGAGGGATGGATTTGAACCATCGATCTCCGGGTTATGAGCCCGACGGGATATCCAGACTACCCCACCTCGCTGTACAGAACGCCACAGTCCTTCCCTTTGAAACCACCGATGTGGTATTTTTTCATCCTCTTTCGGCACTGTCTTCTTCAAGGATGACCTCCAAGACACATCATGGGCGGGCACACAAAGGTTGTCTTGTTGACGATGCTCTTGATGTGTTCAGTGCTTGCAGGTTGTTTTGGAGGACCTGATTCAGATCAGAAAGAACTCATTGACTTGGTTGTGCATTACGATGCAACCAATGGAACCATCCAACAATCCTTCATTGGCGGATCTCAAATAACATTCACAGGAGTAACCTTCAGTTTTGATTTTGCTCGAACAACATCGGACTACGGCCTTGAGACTTTCACCCTTGATCCGGGCGATGGTCGCTCGATTATCAGTATCGATGCATCTGAGTCAGCAAACATCGATGTTGAGTATCAAATTCACGGGATGTACGCCGCTGTACTTGCAGCAACTGATATCAACGGCAACACTGCAAATCAAACAGTTATGCTCCGTGTGGAGCATTCAATTGAATGGAGTGAGGCTAATTCAGCGAACCCAGATACCATGGAAATCAATACCGCATCTGGAAATGAAGATTCAGTTCCAAAAGAAATGGCGATCTCATCGGTTGTTGAAAATCCGGCAACTCCTATCGGGAGCCCAGTAAGCGTAACCTGGGAATTGACCGATCCAAACTCAGCCAGCAAGGGCACCAAAACAGCTCAAATCCAAGACGGTGAAGAGGCCTTGTGGTCCATCAATCTCAATTTCCCAATTAGCGGAATGCACGATCTCACGCTAACAATTGATCAAGGGCAGGATCGAATTAACATCAATCATGTAGTTGACATCCTCTATGAACAAGAAGAATCATCTCCAAACCCCTATCAATCAGAAAATGAATCTGAAGAAGAAAATTCTGAAAGTGAATGAAAAGTGAAAATCGGCTTTATGCGCTGTTCTTTTCTCTCATCTTCAGATTTCATCAAAGTCTTGTCCCATTCTTCGCTTGATATACCCTCAGCCATTGGATTGGGCTGAGTGATACAATGAGCACGAAAACAAAGAAGAAGACAACGAGTAAGAACAATGAAGTCCTGACTGAGGATGAAGTGATACCAATGGAAGCCGTAGATGAAGAGGAACCGGAGGTCAAGATCGAAGACCTCCCTGGTGTTGGTCCCGCAACGGCCGAGAAACTCCGTGAAGCAGGATTCGACGAGCTTCTCTCTCTCGCAGTCATGTCTCCTGCTGACCTTGCAGAGCAAGCTGAACTTGGTGAAGCAGTTGCAGGAAAAATCATCAATGCTGCAAAGAAAATGGCGAACATAGGTGGTTTCGTTTCTGGTGTAGCCCTTCTTGACCGTCGACGAGAAGTTCAGAAACTTTCCTCCAAGGTTCAATCGATTGACGACCTCCTCGGTGGAGGTTTCGAGACACAGGCTTTGGTCGAAGTTTACGGCGCTTTTGGTTCAGGTAAGACCCAAATCGGACATCAACTCGCTGTGAATTGCACCATGCCAATCGAGGACGGTGGTTTCGATGGTGATGTATTCTACATCGACACTGAGGACACATTCCGACCTGAACGAATCACACAAATGGCCCGTGGACATGGACTGGATCCAGACATGGTCTTGAGTCGGATACACGTCGCTCGCGCCTACAATTCTGCTCACCAAATGCTCCTTGCTGAGGAAATCAAGCGAATGAGCAAGGGTCTCAATGTTAAGATGATTATTGTTGATTCGTTGACAAGCCACTTCCGGGCAGAATTCATTGGACGTGGCATGCTTGCAAATCGGCAACAAAAATTGAATCGACATCTCAAAGACCTCAAGCAGCTCGCTGACGTCAATAATGCACTTGTTTTGGTAACGAACCAAGTGCATTCCAAGCCAGATGCAATGTGGGGCGACCCAACCAAGCCTATCGGTGGCCACGTTCTCGCCCACGCCTCCACTTTCAGACTGTACCTTCGAAAGGCCAAAGGTGGACGAAGAATCGCTCGACTCGTCGACTCTCCAAACTTACCAGATGGGGAATGTGTTTACCAGGTCACTCAAGAAGGACTCCGCGATTGATTTAGCATACGAAAATCACTCTCATCATGGAAATTCGCTACAATACATTCAAGTTAGGATGAAACAAGTTCATTCTCATGCGCCATTTGATTGAACGAGTTTTGGAACTGTCTGATGAGGAGATTGTACCTCAACTTGATCCACAACCAAGTGGCCAAGGCACGGATGAAGAACTACGAGCTCTACTTGAATCACTCCAACCCAGAATCCGTGTTTATGGTGTAGGAGGCGCAGGTTGTAATGCTGTTGGGCGTCTCGATGCTGAAGGATTGTTTGAGAACTCATTCGTAACGGGTTATGCTATCAACACAGATGCACAAGCACTCCTGATGTCTCCACTCGATCACAAAGTGCTGATTGGGCGAACCGCCCGTGGAAGAGGTGCAGGGGGCGACCCAACGAAAGGTGAAGCTGCTGCACTTGAATCTGAGATGGCGCTTCGAAGCATCACGACCGATACGCAGCTCGCAATCATTGCTGCGGGGATGGGAGGAGGCTCAGGTACTGGAGCTGCAGGTCACATCGCTCGCCTCGCAAAAGAACAGGGAGCAATGACGATTGCAGTAGTCACTTATCCATTCCAATCAGAAGGAGCGACTCGTAGAGAAAACGCTGAATGGGGCCTTGAGCGATTACGAGAACATTGTGACACAATTTTGGTTATTCCAAACGAACGCTTGCTCGAAATTGAGGGCGTCAAAGACCTTCCGCTTGCGAGCGCTTTCAGAGTTGGCGACGAACTGCTCGTTCGCTCAATAATTGGCGTTACTGAACTGCTCACCCGTGATGGCATGGTCAATCTTGACTTTGAAGATTTGAAGGCAGTCATTCATTCTGGAGCTGGTGTGGCCATGATTGGTCTTGGTGCTGGTTCTGGACCTGGCCGGGCAGAAGAGGCTACATTGGAAGCCTTACATTCACCACTCCTCGATCTTGACTTTAGCGATGCAAGAGGAGCCCTCATCAACGTTGTTGGAGGCAATAACCTCACGCTTGGAGAAGCAGAACGTTGTGCTCAAATCATCACAGAGCGAATTTCTCCACATGCAAAAATAATTTGGGGAACTGCAGTTGATGAAGAACTTGATGACGAAATTCGTGTAATGCTTGTATTGACTGGAGTTAAGAGTGAGCAAATTCACGGGTCCTCAGAACGTCGTCAACTCAAAGCCCTCCGTAGCAGTACAATTGAATTCGTAAATTAATCAGTCACGCAGTGTGATGATTAAAAGGCCCAGAAGAGCAATCATTGAAACCAATCCAACAGTGTAGTCCATTGGGTTGAATTCATCAGTCTCATCACTGAAAAGTTCTCCTTCATATTGCGTGCCGGGTAAGCGGAAATTGAGACTATTCCATTCATCGCCAGTACTTGCCTGATTCCCATTAACTGCATTACCGTAAACTGTAAAATCAACAAATGTAGCATTATTATCTGGACTGGTAAAGGAGAAGTTCCACACTCTAACTGTATTACCAGATTCTGTGTGAGTCCATCCATCATCCAGTTCTTGAATCAAACCTTGTGTCTCATTAAATTGGATGGTTCCACCACTCACCATAAGACGAAACCCGCCGATTTCACCCTCAGTGTTCTCGGTGATGGTTTGAGAACTTACTTGAATGGAAAAGTTGTACGAGATATTCGATTCAAACGATTGTGGTAATCCTTGAAGATCAACAATTGTGTTTGTATTCTTTTCACCATGGCACAAACATCCTTCATTCGCAGCTTTACCAATTCCTGAAGGCGCAGAGTGTACAACTTGTGTAAGGAGGGTAAGTAAAATCACCACAACCATTGCTCGCAATGAAATCCCTCATTTTTACCAAGAATTGCCTCCATTTGAATCTTTCATGTTCAATGCAAATTGAACAATACTTCAAAAGGGGAACAGGAGGGTTTCTGATTGATAACATGGATTTTGACCAACCAATTACACAAGACTTCGATGCTGAGGATGTTGACATTTTTGCTGAATTAGGAACTTCTGTTACGAATCAATCCGTTGCTTCAAATCCATTGCAAAACATTCTGCTTGAAGATGAACAGGATTCTCTTTCAGTAGATCCAGTACTCGTGGCCGAATTGCTACAGGTGCTTGCCCAACATACAATTCGCCAACAATCTGAAGAAGGAATCAACGTTCTTCCTGAGAATGCACAAAACATTGACTTGAACTCTGCTCGAGTTACCCTCACAGACGATGAATATCGACTCTCACTGCTCGTTGAACTTCAAGACAAGCAACAGATACGCCCATGTGTTCGTGTTCAGCACAACTCAGGCGATTTTGATTTCGTAGAAGAACAGAATATTCCATCCGTTTGGAAACCGTTGTATGACCTGCTGGAAAATGCTTTCAAGCAAGCAATCCAATCTCTAAAATCGAGCACTCTATTCTAGTGCAACACCAGATCCCAAGTGATTTCTACTTCTTTGCTAAGGGAATTTGAAACTGAGCAATACTTCTCGTGAGATTTCTCAATGGTTCGTCGTACGAGTTTTTCGGGAACATCCCCCTCAACATGGTAAATCATCTTGACTTTGGTAAAGGAACGAGGGTAATCCTCTCTCCGCTCAGCATCCAAATCCACCCAAACTTCTCCAAATTCACGATTCTTTAGGCCAACAACGACGTCGACAATCGAACATGCTCCAATCATTTGGAGAAAGATTTGCATTGGTGATGGGCCCCCCTCCCAATCCACATCGATGGATTGACCTCGCTCATTTTGACAGTCGAGTTTTGTTCCACCAGTCCAGTGTACCTTGGCTCTCATAGAAACCATCGCATCGGTTGGTTCTTGAAGTGGTTATTGGTGGACCCGCTTGAGAACTATGAGCGGCGAGCCTGTTGTTATGCAAAATGGAAAACTTCACATCCCAAACAACCCGATTATTCACTACATCGAAGGAGATGGAATAGGTATCGACATCAGTCCTGTCATGATTTCAGTTGTTGATGCTGCTGTTACAAAGGCATACGGTGGAGAGAAACGGATCGCTTGGAATGAGGTTCTCGCCGGAGAGAAAGCATTCAACGCGACAGGTGAGTGGCTCCCTGAAGCCACATTGGATGCCATGCGCTCAGGTCTCGTCTCAATCAAGGGTCCTTTAACCACCCCTGTTGGTGGCGGCATCCGTTCACTCAATGTTGCTTTAAGGCAAAAATTGGACCTGTTCGCTTGTGTTCGTCCAGTTCGATGGTACGATGGAACTCCATCTCCTGTCAAAGCTCCTGGAGATGTCGACATGATTATTTTTCGAGAAAATAGCGAAGACGTCTATGCTGGTATTGAATGGCAGGCTGGATCAGAGGGTGTCAAGAAGCTCATCGATTTCTTAACCAACGAAATGGGCGTTGACAAAATTCGTTTCCCCAACACATCAGGTATTGGAATCAAGCCAATCAGCCAGGAAGGAACAAACCGAATCGTTAGGGCGGCTTTGCAATATGCCATCGATAACGATAAGGAGAGCGTTACCCTTGTCCACAAAGGGAACATTATGAAATTCACAGAGGGTGGCTTCCGAGATTGGGGTTACCAACTTGCTAAGGAAGAATTCGGAGCTATCGAATTGGATGGTGGCCCTTGGTGCATCATGACAAATCCAAACAGTGGCAATCAAATCATCATCAAGGACGTGATTGCAGATGCAATGCTTCAGCAAATTATCACTCGACCTGCAGAATACAGCGTACTCGCAACTATGAATCTGAACGGCGACTACATTTCAGACGCACTTGCTGCTCAAGTTGGGGGAATCGGTATTGCACCTGGTGCGAACATCAACTATGATACTGGTATTTCCATATTTGAAGCAACACATGGAACTGCTCCGAAATATGCAGGACAGAACAAAGTAAATCCCGGCTCTCTCATCCTATCTGCTGAGATGATGCTCCGGCATATGGGATGGAGTGAGGCTGCGGATTTAATCGTCAAGGGAATGGAAGGTGCAATCAGTGCGAAAACTGTTACCTACGATTTTGAACGACTTATGGACGATGCAACACTTCTCTCTTGTTCAGCCTTTGGAGAAGCGCTCATATCTCACATGTGAGAAAAATTATTGCTCACGCAACCACTGTTTTAGTGTCCGACTGTTCTTTGCAATTCCGAATCCGAATCGCTCTTCAAATGCACGGGCAACGACCGTGAAATCTCCATCATGAGTTGCCACCACAATGGAACCTACATTGTCGATTGGTCGATTTGATAGTGCTGCTGCATACTGCATGATTTTACGATCTGGATTTTGTGGGTAAATCTTCTTTCCATTAATTTTCGTCCTGATTGTTTTCCTATCGTAATGCTGTCGCATCTTGGTTAATTCATCGTAAATCTCACTATGCTCAATGAGGAATTGATCCATGGAAGATTTGATTTCATCACTTATTGCCTCGGTTTCAAGTTCTTCTGAATTTCCATCCCATGTACTGAATTCCAATATGATTTGATCAACAATAGTACTCATGTTTTCAACAGAAATTGTCGATTCGAGAACATCCTTATCCACAAGAGCATTCTCAAACCGAGTTCGTATATCATCGATAGATTTTGTAATATTCTCTATTTCACTCCGTACAACTTTTGGCAACCATAAGTCAACCTTGTTGTTTGCTGCAAGATATAGAAGATAACCAGCAAAATGCGACCGCTGATTTGTTGAATCTTCGAAATGGTTTGAGCGATTAAGAATCTCCTGAATTCGTTGATACAATGCATCGATAACGATGTTCGTATCAACCAGAACGAGTGGTTTCAAAGGAAGATGCCGAAGGTATCTGCGATCGCACGTTCGGATTTCAGATTGGTGGCGACGGAACAACATTTGCTCCAAATTTGCAAAGGATTTGTTCCTATCTTGGAAACGTCCGGATAATTGTGCTCGTTCGAGAATTCGAAGGGCATCAAGTGGACTCGTTTCACTCGCTTGTTGGGCAAGCGTATGAATCTCCATTGCTTCTGGATTTCGCATCTGCATAATGTCGCGATAACGGCGATCGAACGACTTGGAACTTTGTGTCCGATAATCTCGACGCAATGCGTTTGTCGCAGCAAGAAGACGTCCAGTAAACGGTTCTTTTGGAAGTGGTTTTGGGTGCTCATCTGGATATGTGTGCAACAAATCCAATTCATCCTCTTGGAACACAGTTCGTGTCCTGGTCTTCTCGCCCTCTTCAGTTTCTTCAACATATGACTCTTGTCTTTTGACGAAATTTTTGAGCATCGAAGTTGCCTGTCCTGTTTCTTGGATGGACGCTTTATGTGAAACATCGAGGTATAATTGGAAGCGTTTGGTGATTGCAGCCCGCAAATTTGGATGTTGCGAAAGAAGTTGTCGTGCTTCCTCCCACTTTTCATCAAATGCGAAGTGAATCAACGCTTTCCTGTAGAGCATTATTTCCTCATCATAATCAAATTTAGTCGAGTCAGCTGCCCGCTTAAACAATCGAGCAGCCTGGAGATTTTTACCATTTGATGCTTCAAGCGTGGCCTGTGCGAGGAGTGCCCAAATGGATCTCTGATGATGCTGTTGGTACCATTGGACCAATGCCTCGATTCCCAAGTCAAACTCGTACATTAACTGTCGAACACCTTGGACGATTGGGTATGGAATTGAAGGTTGATTGAGAACTGATTCAAGCGTTGCAACAACTTGACTTGAGTCATCGCCCCTTTGCAAAGATAAGCGCGCATTGTTGAGTCTGAGTTTGGAGACAATTGTTTGGAGAAGTGCTTCAGATAATCCCGTAACCTCTCCCTCCTCCAGCGAATCAATAAGGTTGCCAAGGTGTTTCTCATCAACAAGATGCGAACCGCCGGAAGAAAGCGCCTTGACAATTTGATTTATTGCTAAAATCCCCTTTTTCAGCAGCCTTCCCGTTAGATCAAGTTTGTTAACGGATTCCTCAATTTGACCTTCGAGAAGCAAGAGAAGTTTGTATTCATCGTCATCAATCGAATCTGGCACATCAGTTGATTGTATAACTTGCAATGCTTTTTTGCGTGCTTTTCTTGCTTTAATCCAACTCTCTTCATCATGATGTGCACCCAACAGGTGAGCAAGAAGTAAGGTTTCATGTGGATAAGTAGTGATCGCAAGGTCATCTTCTAGCAAAATCTTGGACAGATTGTCGAGTTCGAGTGTTTGAACAAATACATGTACTGCAAGGGGTTGTACTTGATTCCAGCCCTCGCCACCGAATGCTTTGAGCAGAATGAGCGCCTGCGAACGAAGTGAAATTGGGAATGCTTGTTCTTGAGCAATGGAAACCAATCCCCCCTCGTCGAGATTCCTCATGTTTACTTCGAGCCAGTCGTAAGCTTCCTGATTATCGAGTTGAATCAATAGGGGGAGGAGATCTGTACCATCGGAGTCGCTTTCAAGAGAAATGGTCTTGATAATTTCAAGCGCATCATCGCTTCTTTCTTCATCAACATAAGATTGAAGCATTTTCCAACGGATAATATCAATCCGATTAGCAGTGGCTTGTTCCTTCGTCAAAATCTCCAATCCAATTTCCATCTGTTCCGTGGTTGGGTTCATTTGATCCAAGGGGCCATTCAACCAAATAAGTTTCAGAAGAGCCTTCCCCAAATCGTCATCAATTTGCGAAAGATACTGGTCATTCCAATCAATCGATTTTCCACTTAGAATCTTCGCTAATTCGTATCTTTCAGCAAGAGTCTTGTTTGCATTTCGTAAACGTTGCATAATCTCACTAGAGGCAGCCCCCGTGTTGAGTGCAATGAGCAAAGAAACAAGAGACAAATGCCCCTCAAATTCCAATAGTTGAGGTTCGATATTGGGCCATTTTCCCGATGAAAGCCTCTTGATTAATCGCTTCATCGCAACAAGT
Source organism: Thermoplasmatota archaeon (assembly GCA_036019775.1). Classification (GTDB taxonomy): domain Archaea; phylum Thermoplasmatota; class Poseidoniia; order Poseidoniales; family Poseidoniaceae; genus MGIIa-L2. The sequence goes on along the minus strand of JAYXXD010000006.1, from coordinate 13,411 downwards.
TGTTCCGGGTTGTATTGATGATCTGGAATAGACCCGAACAATTCAACACAGGATTTCGTATTGAATGGGTCAATGGCTGTTTTTGACAAATCAAATTTCTTTTGAGATGATTTTGCCTTCGCTTCTGAAATTGGAAAGGCCGAAAATTGGCCAAACAAATCGCACCGCTTGGCCATCTCATGCCAGACTGGGTGAACACCTTGTTCCAAACAATCTGTGCGCAACTCATTCTCAAGCGAACCATGGTTGTCATCATTCCAAGCGTCGGTATGAATGTACTTGTTCGCGAGAAGCAAGGCAAATCGGTAAGCTGGTGTTTCATTCTCCATTACTGCGATTTCATCAGGAGATGGCACTGGTGATTGTTGTCTTCCGCGTCGACGACCACGACGAAATCGCGGAGTTGGTACAATCGACTCACCATCCTCATCTTGGCCTGGAATTTCCGTTTCAAGGACTGCGAGCTTGACCAATTCTTTCCATGGTTTTTCCATAAGTGTGAATTCAGGGCATTTGCCTACAGCATTTAATCGCCGACTCTTTACTGTCTTGAATCCTGATTCAAGACAGGCTGAGAGATACGTTTCCTGCATAGCGCCCCCGACATTCCCTCGACATCCCACCTTTGAACTCACCGCCTAAGTCACAAGAACAAGAGAAATGCATTCAAGTCAATTATTCGTGGGGCAAACTGGGGAGAGGGTGGTATGGAGGTTCGAACAATTATCATGTTGATTCACCCTCTTCTCGCTGCTGCATTTGTTCTTTGGCTTGTTCGTCAATACGGTTGGAGAAAAAAGGGAATGACTCTGAAAGGAGATGAACGGAAACAGGCTCTTGATCGTCATCAACGTCATGGCGAGCTTATTCTATGGGCCGGAATCGCTCTCGCCCTGATTGCCTTTTTGGCACGAGCAATCTCAGGTTTCTTAGTTGAAGATGATTGGACATCTGATTTACTTCCACAAAACATCCACGGTTTCTCAGGCCCAATTGGCCTAGTACTCCTTTGGTCTGTTGTGCGCTATGGTCGAAAAACTGCTGAAAAAAAGCAGGAAAACGAGTCGTTCACAGTCGAACGTACCAAACACGGAAGGGCATCAGACTTGATGATGGCCTTGGTCATGATCCACGCCTTTTTAGGGCTGATATATACATTCCAAGTCATCTAATCGGTAAGAGAGAGTTCAACATCCCGATTCTTCCACATCGTCAACCAACCTGACAAATTTGAATCAAGACCTGGAGGTTGAATTCGGCAACCACAAGCATTAGCGTGACCTCCGCCATGAGCATCGTATTTTGTTGCCAATTTGGAAAGGTCGTAACGATTTTGTCCCCCGGGAAGAAATGAATTAGCATAGAAACTCGCCGAGAGAGGTGGTCGCATTTTGTCGCCAATTTCTCCATCAGAATAACCGTGAATGATACAACATGCATCGGCATTTTCACCAGCATACGCTGTGATGAGGTAGCCATTTGACCTGTATCCAGTATCTTCGAGCCGACAAATAGCGAGTCGGTCGACAATGGTTGTCTTTTGTTCAACGATTTTCATCAATTCTAGACGTGTGCTTCGAGCTGTTTTCATCCGCTCTTCAACAATTTCATCTGCGTAAATTTGATCCATTGAAGTCGAAGTTTGAAACAAGGAAAGAAGATGATGCATGTAGTTTGAATCGTTGTAATTCAAAGTACGAGAGAGTTGAAGGAGGGGGCCGTCCTTACGAAACGTATCAAGTGAAATCCCACCTGAGTCAAGATCATCCACCAATGGCATGATGACCTCAAGATGTGGAAAATCAAATTCGTCTCGAAACAAGTCAAAGGCCAGTCGAGCTGCTGATGGTGCATGATCCCAATGAATCGTACCTCCTTTCGATGCGAATACTATTTGTTCGGAATCGGTAGGTTTGTTGGTAAGATGATGATCAAGATACCATCCACTTTTTGGGTGGAATGGTAGGTCGACTGTTACTGTATAATCATCAATTAAATGATCGATAATTCCTGACCGAATGAGCGCTGCATGAGCAAAATGAACTTCAGCATGAGGATAGGCTTTCTTTAACACAACAGCAGCACACATTCCATCCATATCTGAATCTGCAATGATTCTCCGAACCTCTGGGAACGATGAGCCTTTTGTCATATTCGTCGCTCAGAAATCGAGGTATATTGAACCTATCGAGCAACATAATCTCACGAAGATATCAAACCATGAGCCTTCTACGAACGGTTAGGGGGAATTCAGTGGAAACATCATGTGGTGTGATTTTGGTCAATCTTGACAGTATCCTTCTGCTCCAATACCCACAAGGACATTGGGACTTACCAAAAGGTCACGTTGAATCGAAGGATAGCGATCATTCAGCAACTGTACGGAGAGAATTGGCTGAAGAAACTGGAATTTCAGAAATTTCGTTCGATGAGGAATTTATCGAACGTACAACATACACTTACAGACACAAAGGCAGGAAGCGCGAGAAGGAAGTGTTTTGGTTTCTCGCTAACACGGATTCGCTCGATGTTACACTTTCCCATGAACATCGGGATTACCTTTGGCTGGATTGGGAACAAGCTATCGCCCAGTTAACTCATGATGAAACTCGTGAAGTTGTCCGGCAAGCATGGAAGAAGGTGAAGTCTTCACATTAGATGTGTTCAAGGTCGGCGTCGTGTTCTGCTTGACGGAGGATTGATGCTGCGATACTCTCTTCCTTCCCTCGCTTTCCAAGCGGTTGCCACAACATTTCTTCCTCTCCAAGGACCGCGGTAATCCATCTGCTCATAACAAACAACCAATCAGAAAGTCGGTTGACATAGGTCAAAACAAGAGGCCGGATCGAGGCGTCTCCCTCATGCTGACGGAGGCGAACAATACCTCGTTCAAGACGACGCGCAACTGTTCTTGCATGATGAAGTACTGCTTGTGGCGCACCTCCAGCAGGCAAAATAAACGATGTCAATGGCTCAGTTTGTGTTAACCAAGCGTCCATGTCAGAAACCAACATATCTGCTTGATTTTCATTAATTAGAACCATATACTCTGGAATATTTTCAGGAGGACAGGCTAACTCTGCACCGAGGTCAAACAATTCATGCTGAACTCGAGAAAGAGCAGTGTCGCAGATAAACTGAACTCTCCCTGCATTCTTTCGATCACCTCCATCAATGTGATGCATTGGAATACGTGAGCTTTCCATTCGCACAAGACCGATAATTGCGTTAAGTTCATCACAATCACCGACAACTGAAAATCTCAAATCAGATTTCAGACGCCGACTTCCATCGACGAGTGAGGATTCACCTTTATCTCCGCCACCTGTATGGACTCGATCGATCCTTACCATAACCTTCCCCTTGTACCCGGGAAGTCATGCTTCTATGAGTGGTTTTCGGGATGAAAACCCTTCATCAAGACCATAATACCACTCAATATCAGTTTCGCCTGATGTCCATGAATAGAGCATCAATTGATTATCAACAACTCCATGCCATTCGATGCGCCCCGGATCAAGGCCTGCCACTCGAGCTCCTTTTCGCTCGATTCTAGCTACCGTTTGCTGCCAGTGAGCAACGAGCCCCCCAAGTAGCTCTGACATTTCAACAACATGAGGATGTTCAGGAGGAAGGGATTCAAGCAGGATTTCTATTTCTTCAGTCATGTCATGAGCTTCATCGACAATCGCTTGCAAGGTTGCTAATTCACGTTCTACAAATGGCAATGATTCTCGGACCTGTTCAATGCTTAAAATACTCAAATTTTCCAGGTCCAAGCGGTCAAAATCATCTTCACTCAAATCTTCTAACAACATAGGTTGTCCAGAAAACAATGGTTCTCTGTCAAGATTGAACATGATGGCATGTTTTTCTTGGCACCACTTAATCTCATCGGAAAGATTTGATGCAATGAATTGATTTCAATGGTTGACTTGAATTTGCGCAGGAGGGTTGATTCTTGAAAGGAGGCGTTTTCCAAAAAACATCGCAACATATACCCAAACGGCGACTTCAATTGCAAGAACTGCATAGTACCAATTTCCTAGTGAGTTAACCATGGCAATACCATCAAATGGAACACCATTAAACCCGATGTAGATTGCCTGAGCGAAGAGATTCGCTGCAGACCAACTCATCACCATCCAAAAGAAAATCTTGATTGGTATGTCTTTGTTCATAATAGTAAATCTACTTCTACGTTCTTTAAATTATCTCGTTTTTGTGTGGATTTTTACTGATCTACCATGAGGTTGACGTTTGCGGTTATTCCTCCTCAGATCGAAAAGGTAAGCGCCCAGCAGCTTGTGAGTCGAGGTTTTTGAGTGCATCATGAATGGCCTGAACATACTCTGATGCTACAGCAGATTCTCCGCCTTCTCGTTCAAGATATTCGTTCCAAATTTCGGCCTCATCATCTTGTCCTAGAAAGAGATGGATTCTATGTAAAGCGACATAAGCCATGGGATTGAGATGTTCTTCATCTGCATCCCATCCCTTTTCAAAACACTCAATTGCACCATTCTTGCCCGTGAGGCGCCCTTGTATGAGGGCAACCATACCTGCCTGCGACCAAGCTCGTGGGAGTTTTCCAATCAACAATCCACGGAAAATAAGCCAGGTCTCTCCTCCTCCCAATACAACAATTGTAAGAAAACCAGCCCATTGCTCAACTATTGAGAGGTCGTCCCACGTCAAAACCATGAGACCAACAACTCCAACACAGAACATTATCCCGGCATAAGGTGCAACCAAAACGTCACGTTGAGTTTGTGCGAGTTGGTACACCCCTGCAACAAGACCAAATCCACCAATTCCAGATAGCATAACGAAATGAGCAAACACGGTCATTGGATTTGGCGCAGCTTGCCCAATAAGCACCAAAGATGCTAGGAGGATAACAAGCCAACCAAAGCGATTGCTTGGCCTTGGAAATGGTTGATTTTTGCTGTTGTAGACCAAAGAGAATCCGATCAATAACTCGAATGCAATGAGTGCCCATCGCAAACTTGACTCATCGGTGAAGGGGATTGCCATGCCTCGTTCTCCTTTGGGTTGTTTGCCCGCTATCGGTCATTCCTTATGATAGGATGTTCCTTTGGCAATTTGGAATGCCCTATACAATTGTTCCAAGAAGAGGACTGCGGCGAATTCATGGGGGAAGGTCATCTCTGAAAGAGAAATTCGGGGGATTTGCCTACCAAGGTTTTGCCATCCTTCGGCTGGACCGATTGCAAAATGAGTATCATCAGAGAGGAGAGTCAAGGATTGAATTTTGGCCGCAAATTCCTTTGAAGTGAACGTTAATCCGTTCTCGTCAAGAAGAAATAATTGGCCTTTCATCGATTCAAGTTTTGACAAGTATGCAGCCAATTGATCGGTATGAATGTGTACCGTTAACCCTGTGCTCTTCAATCGAGAGTGGTACATTTCTGCCAATGATTTCAAGGCTGAATCTTTCAGACGGCCATGTAAGTGTAGATGCAGTCTCCCCATAGCCTCGCTAAGGAGTTCATGCTTTTCATCTTCATGCGAAAGATGAAAGGATAGGTATGGGTAGTAATAGTATGGGTTGGTGGCCGTTTGGGAAAAAAACACAGCCCACGAAACGAATCAATGACCCTTTACGAAAAGACACCAGGCAGTGGCTATCTGAACTGCGTGATGTATGTGAAATGAATTTTGACAACCCTGAAGGTGCACGTCGAGAAATTCGACAAATGCAAGTCAATTGGCATCAAGCATTTTCAGAAGGCATCCTCCCAGAATACAATCGTGAAGGGCTTGAAAGTCGGGCGTATCGTTTGCTTGCATGCGCAGATGATGAATGGATGGATTGGCTTGATGATGAAGAATTTTGGAAACCGGGTTGGCGGCCTGACCAAGTCCCTAACGAGGATTGAAGAAGGGCCTACCATTGGAACATGACATGGCACAAGCCACTTTACATGTGCTGCAAACCTGTCCATTCTCATGGAAGGTCCGTGGGTTAATTGAACACCTAGGGCTTGAAGTTGATGAAGTACAAGTCAATGCAATGCGCACAAAAAAAGAACTCTCGTTTACAAACGGATGGAACAAAGTTCCGGTGTTTACAGATATCGACGGTGAAGTTGTAGTTGATTCAACACCAATCATGGCCTATATCGACGAAAAATACAATGGTGGAACATTGAGTAAAAACCATGGCCAAGAAAGATATGATTCAATGCTTGAACATGTTGATGAAGCGTGGAAACGTGCGACAATCCCAATCCTTTACGGATCGTTAGGCGCTGCTTTGAGCACAACACGACGAGTCGCAAAGTTGGAAAAGTTTGGATTCATTTCACGCAGACTCTATGCTTGGGCAGGATTCCCAATTATGTGGGGCATTATTGCTCGTAAACGAGTGAAGAAAGATGGGCGGACGCCAAAGAAACTTTGGCATGATTTGTTAACAGAATACACCTCCTCATTTGATGGACATCCTTTCTTTGGAGGAGAAGCACCAAATTTGGTCGATTTTGCTGCTTTTGGCTATATGAGGTCAATATCTCCTTTCAAGCAATTCAAACTTCTTGAGGAACATGAATTGGGGATGAAGTGGTACAATTCAATGGAACAACAACTGAAGTGATTCCGTGAAGAACATCAACATCAACGGTTTGGAATTCATTCCAATTGCTTCTGGAAGTTCGTGGCTTGGAAGCGACAAGGGTGGTTGGATTTACGCAAGCCAACGACCAAGGTATGAGGTCCGCTTGCCTACATTCTACATTCTAAAAAAGCCGCTTACTCGGAGACAAATAGCCACATTACTTGACGAGGAAATGGATTTGGAACTACCGGATGATCCAATGACTGGATTAACCATTCCTGAAATTGAAACTCTTCAAGAAAAAATCGCAATTGGCCTTGATTCGATGGAATTGGAAGATTCATTTGATGTTCGACTACCTTCCTTTCCAGAATGGAATCATGCCTTTTCGAACATCGAACTCAAGCCCGGAATTGTTGAGATTCTCAGTGATGCAGCTGCGACAAGTCACCGCGGCGGTATGATGGATGGTCGACCAAGGCCGATTGAAACCGATGGCCCACTTCAATATCATCGACTTGCGGTTGAAATGCACCCGAGAAAGACTGAATCGTTTGCAACGTCAAACATCCCTGTTGATCGAACATTACCAAACACCGTCATACGTTTCGTTCTTTCTCCTCCAAGAGACGAGCCCATACGTCGAGTTCCAGAGAGCGCTGACCTCATTGGTAACTTGAAAACTGAAATTTTCTGGACCACAGTACTCGGAATCATTCCTTCCTTCTTGATTCCAATTATTCGTGGATTTGGATCGTACGCAATTGATGGATGGGTAAACCTCTTGTTTGGAGGTCTCGTTGCAGGATTTGTAACTGGAGCGATTTGGCGGCCTCGCCGACCCTCAATCTCATACGAAGAAGGTATTCAAGAGTCGGACGGGTTGTTAGCTAACGTTTCCCAATAAGAGTCCTTGCGAATTGCATCTGCAACACAAATCGATGCCATATTAACAATATGACGGACACCGTCTTGGCGTGCTACTAGTTGAACAGGGTGTTTCATTCCCTCAAGAATCGGTCCAGTCATTTCAGCATCTGCAAGCTGTTCCAGCATCTTGTAGACAATGTTTGCAGAAGCAAGGTTTGGCAAAACAAGAATGTTTGCTGCACCTTTGAATTCCATAAATGGATATTCTTTTTGAACGTTCGAATCGAGAGCCGTATCTGCCTGCATTGGACCATCAATCACCAATGTTGGGTCAAGAATTCTTGCCATTTCAACTGCTTCTTCAATTCGGTCACTTCGTTGTTCTCGGGTGCTACCAAAATTGGAAAATGAGAGCATTGCAACCTTTGGATCAACACCAAATCTTCGTGCAACTTTAGCAGTTTGAACTGCTATTTCAGCAAGCGTACGACTGTCTGGATAAACGTTTACAGTTGCGTCTGCAAGGAAGAGGATTTTTCCTTTAATGGTCACCATATAACAACCGATTAGACAATGTGCATCATCAGAGGCTCCTATCGTTTCTAAAACTGGGCGTAAAACATCACTGTAATTTCTGCTTACACCTCCTACAAAACCGTCAGCGTCACCTGCTTCGACCATCTGGCTCGCGAAGTATGGGCGGCTCTTGAGTAAACGAGCAGCGTCTGCTTTCGTGACTCCTTTTCGTTTCCTTCGTTTGAACAATGCATCTGCATAAACACCTTTCCGTCGCTCATCGAAACGTGGGTCATGGCACTCATACTCGAAATCGAAGTGCAATTCTTCCATCATTCGCTCAATGCGATCTTTTGGCCCCAATAATATCGGCTTGCAAATTTTCTGTTCGGCCAATTGTGCAGCAGCGCGAATTACTTTCTCATTGTCTCCTTCAGGGAATACAATTCGCTTGTTTCGCCGTCGGACCTGATTGATAATACTCCGCATTACCGAATATGTCATTCCCAATCTGGCTTCCAAGTCTTCACGATAGGATTGCATAGAAAATTCCTCAGGTGAAACTGAAGCGATTCCTTCCTCAACTGCAGCTTGAGCGACTGCTGAAGCTTCCCAAATCAGAACACGTCGGTCGAATGGTTTGGGAATAATGTATTCAGGACCATACTCCATTGTTGCACCATCATACGCTTCCGAAATATAATCCGGAACTGGTTCCTTGGCGAGTTCAGCGAGCGAACGCGTCGCAGCCATTTTCATATTTTGAGTAATATCGCGCGCCCGCACGTCTAGCGCACCACGGAAGATGTATGGGAATCCCAACACATTGTTCACTTGGTTCGGATAATCAGACCGCCCTGTAGCAATAATTGCATCATCACGGACTTGGAGAATCTCTTCTGGCATGATTTCTGGCGTAGGATTTGCAAGGGCGAAAACGATTGGCTTGTCCGCCATTACTGATACCATTTCTTGAGTGACAAGGCCTCCTTTTGAGAGGCCAAGAAGAACATCTGCATCCTTCATTGCATCGAGCAGTTGTCCATCTTTTCGATCAACTGCAAACTTTGCTTTGTATTGATTGAGGTCACCCTTCTCAAGCCGTGACTTTGTGATTATCCCTTGTGAGTCTACCATTGTTATGTTTGAACGATTTACTCCTAAAGCAACGTAATGTTCTGCACATGCAAACGCGGACGCTCCAGCACCGACGACAACGACTGAAATCTTATCCAACTGCTTTCCTTGTAATTCGACTGCATTGAGCAAAGCTGCACCTGAAATGATGGCCGTCCCGTGCTGATCATCGTGCATAACCGGTATGTCGGTCGCTTCTGCGATTCGTCGCTCAATTTCAAAACATTCAGGGGCTTTGATATCCTCAAGATTTATTCCTCCAAAAGTTTTGGAAATGTTGACCACAGTTTGGATAAATTCCTCGGGGTCTGTGACATCAATCTCAATATCAAAAACATCGATATCGGCAAAAGTTTTCAGCAACAATCCTTTTCCTTCCATAACAGGTTTACTTGCTAGCGCTCCGATATTCCCAAGACCGAGGACTGCTGTTCCGTTTGATATAACTGCAACCAAATTTCCTTTCGACGTGTAGCGATAAGCATCTTCTGGGCGCTCGGCGATTTCGAGACAAGGATATGCTACACCTGGTGAATATGCAAGTGAGAGTTCATGCGCAGTTGTGTGAGGTTTGGTTGGAACCACCTTGATTTTACCTTTCGGCGATTCCTCGTGATATTCAAGGGCTTCTTGGCGAAGGAGTTGGTCCTTTTTGTCGTTCATATCGTTCCCCTTAACTAAGCCTTGATTGCATCAAAGGTTTGAGTCTTCGCTTAAGATTCGCTTTTTTTGGAAGGTTCTGAATGTTGACCCAACCAGCCGTATACTGTGCAAGGACTATGGAGGATGTTCGTGTGTAACGCATCAAGGGGAGACATATGCGCTCACGAATTATTGCAACCATTGGACCAGCAAGCGATAATGTGGATACGCTTGCAGAAATGATACAAGCTGGCATGAACATCGCACGGCTCAACTACTCACACGGAGATTTTGATGGAAAAGAACAGACCATTCAAAACATCAGGGACGCGGAAACTAAGACTGGAATGCATATTGGTTTACTCGCTGATTTGCCTGGGCCTAAATTACGATTGGGACGATTCGATGGTGAAGTTGAGCTCTTACGGGGCGAACTTGTCGATCTTCATTGTGGATTCGAAGAAGGGCTACCACCTCAAAGTACGACAATTCTTGGAGAGATGGTCAAGACCTTACCAGTTGAATGGAGCGGTCTATCAAAAGATCTTCAGACAGGCGATCCAGTTCTTCTTTCTGACGGTTTAATCCGGCTTGAAGTATTATCAGCACCTGATTTTGAAGGAGAAATCGTTCGATGCCGTGTCGAAGATGGAGGGGTTTTAACGGAAAGAAAGGGAATCAATGTTCCACGGACTTTGGTCAAACTTCCAGCTGTTGGGTCGCATGATTTGGACTGCTTAGACCATGCTCTTTCACAAAATGTCGATTTTGTAGCCGTTTCATATGTCCGAAGTGCCGATGATTTACTTCCAGCAAAAGCCCGAATTGAAGCTGCAGGAGTTCACACGTGGATTGTGGCAAAAATAGAACACCCTGCTGCATTGGAGGATTTGAATGCGATCGTCGAAACGGCTGATGTAGTCATGGTCGCTCGTGGCGATTTGGGTGTTGAAATTCCTCTCGAAGAAGTCCCTGCGGCACAAGAGCGAATCGTATCCGCATGTCTGGAGCGCGGTACGCCTGTGGTTGTTGCTACGCAAATGTTGGAAAGTATGGTGAATCATGCACGTCCAACACGCGCTGAGGTAACAGATGTGGCAACTGCCATACGTCAGCATGTAAGTGCTGTTATGTTGTCTGGAGAGACTGCAGGCGGCCAACATCCAGTGAAAGCCGTTGAAACGATGTCGAGAATCGCAGAAACTGTTGAACGGTCAACAAAAGGGCTACCAGATCCTCCTGCACTCGCTGCTTACGTTTCGACGCGTGTCATCGCTGGTGCGGCAGTTGAAATTGCAAGGGAGACTCGCGCAAAGCATCTTATTGTCGGTACGGAACATGGTAACGCAGCCCGTTTGATGGCCGCACACCGCCCAAGAATCCCAATCTATGCCATGACGAACCGTATACGGGCGGCTCGACGTACAACAATCCTACCTGGCGTAGAAAGCCTCATTGTCGAGGAAAAACCGCGTGCTCGTTCAACCGTTGCAGAGGCTGTAAAACAACTGTATGAGAGCAAAAAAATTCGTCCGAACGATCCAATTGTTGCTATTTCAGGTTCCCCTCTCGCCATCTCAGGAAGAACCTCGACAATCCGACTTTTGTTTGTCAACGAAAAGGGCGAACTAACAGATTTGGAATGAAGTCTTGTTCTATCAAAGACACAGGGCCTTTATGTAGTGAACTGTTTCCATAGACTCTATGAGCAAACGGCATGAGCAAAGGTTAGGGTCGCGTAAGGCCATATTTTTGACCTTCGTCATGCTCCTTGCATCATGGTCTGTTGCACTGGCAGGAGTCCCCCTTGCCTCAGCGCATGAGGCTGATGATGTCATTTCGTGGCCTCTTTCTGGTAGCAACGATACTGGTTGGGTTCAACTCGATGCTTTGGTTGGTTCCGATCCTATTTTATCCAGCCAAGCCACTGCTGATTGGATTCTTGAATTTGCGCCCGGCGCAGAAATCTCCAATGTCACTCTTCAAGTCCACGTCAATGGGTCCGATGGATTGATGATCGATCAACCGCTATTGGTTGCAAACGACATAGGCGTGAACCTCTTTGATTGGAGGGGTCTTGGTACACTGGGAGCTGCTGACTCGTTTGATGGAGCGAATCCATACTCAGATCGCCTATCACCAAACAGCGCATCTGGGGCTGGTTGGACACTCCCTTCAGATGCTGTCATCACCGAACTGGCCTTTGAGGCACTTGCTCCGCTCGACCCTATCACATCATTCACCCCAGTTAGCATCCCACTCTACAATGCGATTCAACACCCAACGGATGGTCAATTGTATTTGCAAAGCGGAACAACAATCCTTGTTCTCGATGCAAACAATAATCCTGCATTCATTGACATCTACAATTTTGATAGCCTTAACTCACAGATTGTCGGCATGGGAATCGGCCCAAACAACAACCTCCATGTTGGATTCTCGAACGGTATGTTCAAGTTGATTTCTCATGATAATGGCACCGTTAACGATGGCCTTCCAGACACAGGTTTTGATATTGGTCTCTTCGAAGTACTGCCATCCGGCATTTATTCCATGACAAACGACGGGACTCTTCTCGAACTTGATGCGTCCAATACATGGAGCCAGATTGTTTCTGCTTCACCCAACGGTTGGCCTGAATCCACTAAAGTCAACGACCTGCACGAACAGAATGGAATCTTGTATGCTGCGACAAACAATGGAGTGGGCCGTTATGATTTGAATTCAAATCAACCTCTCTCGACCTGGAATTCTGCAAATGTTCTGCACAGTGACAATGTTACAACGATGGAAACGGCGAGCAATCAACTCCTCTTTGCTTCTGCAGATAACGGACTAGCGAGATACAACTGGAATTCTGGATTTTGGTTAGCAACATGGAATGATGCGAATTGGTTGCCTTCCAACAAAATCTCCGGAATCAAGGCGAATCAAGACACGCTCCACATCATGAGTGGTGATCAACTCCTCAGGTACAATTTAACCACTGGAGTTTTTGCCTCTTCAGTTGCTTTGGACGATGTTGGTCTTGTTGATTCAGATTACAATGCCTTATTCGCGTGGCCCACTGGCGGTCAACGTGCTCCTTCAACCACGATGCATGTTGCAACGGATGGTGGGCGCATCGTCCTCATTGAAGCCTCGATGCAAAGCACTGTTGGTCGCGAAATTGTTCTCGCAAGCGGACCTTCAACTCCTCAGTTAACCGATGTCCTAGAACACAACGGGATTCTCTACGCTTCCGGTTATTCCTCTGAGACCATCGACCGATTTGATGTTGCATCATCAATTTGGCTTACTCCAATCAACCTTGGAAATCCAGTCACATCCCTAGCTGTAGCGGGCAACACGATTATCGCTGGGACCCTCGAAGACGGATTGTTTCTCATCGAAAACGGTTCGATTCGAACCAACATTCCTGCTGGAGATAACCCCGGTGCGAGTACAAAGTACGTCGTTGACATTGCTGCAGAAGGTGATTGTACAACGACGACTGGTTGCCAAATTCTCTTTGTCCAAGAATACGCTGCCTATCGAGCAGATGTTGATTCAACCTCCGTTGGATCTGCTACACTCATCAATGACGAATACTTCCTCACTGGACAGGTTGCAACATATGCTGGTGTAGGTTATTGGTCTTCAGACGAAGGATTGCTTCGTTATGAT